>NZ_CP019288.1:5194861-5500985 GCF_009901525.1 Kordia antarctica | reverse complement strand
CCTTTCAACTTTTCACTTTTCACTTTTCACTTTCGTAAAGTTTAATTGAAACTAAAAACAAAGTACATTGAGTCTTTCGACTATCGCTCAAGATAAACTTAGTCGAAATGAAAAAACCTCAGCATATTTCTATACTGAGGTTTTTTCTTAACTAAACTTTAGCGTTATTACGCTTTTGCTTTTTTGTCGGCTTTGATAGATGAAACATCGTACCCTGCGAATTTCTTCATGTAGTGTCTCACTGTAGATCCGTAAGCATCAGCAAATCCTTGTGATCCGCCGCTTCTTAAATACTTCTTTACGCTTCCTGGTCCGGCTAAATGTGCAGCTGCCAAAATTCCTGATTCGGTAACTAATATTCCATTCATCCGTTTACCTACTGAGCGTTTAATGTCTCTTCTAAGAATCCACTTATTTCTTGATGCGTTTGCTTCAAATGCCTTTTCTTGTAATTTTGGATTTTGTAAAAATGCTTGCGGATTGTAAATTCCGATCATTTCTAAAGTTCCTCTTCCAAATTGATACTTTCCAAGATACCCAAAAGTGTTTACAACGAAATAATTTCCTTGCGATTCTTTAAATGCTACTGCTTCTTTGAAACCCAAATATTTATTTCCAACATATGGAATTGGCGCTTCTTCGCTTGTAGCTTCACCATAAGGTAGCACTGTAACTAACTTAGATGTTGTGTTATGTATTTCTATATTATTTTTAAGAACGTTGGCTTCTTTTTTAGAAGTGAAACCTAAACTTACAAATGTTAAAACAGCTATTAAAATTATAAATTTTATTGCTCCTTTTCCCATAAAAATTTGTTTTCTTTAAGACTTACTAATCAATTAATTAAGCTTAAAATTTCAGCGTGCAAATATACACATTATTTTTTAATATGGGTTTTAGTATGTTAAAGTATTCTTAAAAGTAGATTGCGTGGAACTTCATTTTACCTAAACTATTGATTTCCAAAGTTGGAGCAGGAATTTTAATGAAGTTTATTACGCTAAACACACTATTCAGAAACTTAGAATTTGTCTCTATTTTAGTTAAATCGATATCAATACTAAGGTAGAACTGCCTGTATCGTTGCTGGTTTGGTACTATTTGGAGTTGCGTTTCCTTCGTTCCGGCAATTAAACCTTCGGCTCCGTAACCAAAAGCGACGTTGAACCATTTTGGAATTTTGCTTTGTTTGAAGAACGAATGTACGTTTGCGCTTAACCAATATGTTTGTCCGTTATAGTCTTTCAAAACTTCTTCTAAAAAGCCATCTCCGAGTTTATTTGGGCGAATTTCTGCAAAGCGTGTTCGATGAAAAGAATACTTCAATTTGATGCGTTGCTCTTCCCATAATAATTCTTGTCCGACGTATAAGCCTGTTCCGAGTCCATTTGCGGCAATATCTCCAAAAGATGCTCCCCATTCAGCAGAAAATCCATCCATGACTTCTACAGCAGTTAAAAAGCTAAATCCGAGCGTTGCGCCATAAATGAGTTGATTTTTTTTAGATACTCCGCTCCAATTCAGTACTTTAGCACCAATATTACCCACATAATACGATGTTAATACGTGTCCAGCTTTGTCTAGTTGCAACCATTCATCATTGTCATTTATAAAATGAAAAGAAGAACGTTGAAAATCTGCATACCAAATTCTATCCAAACCAACCAAAGTCAACGCCGCCAAAGAAGATTCTGTAATAGCAACAAAGTTTCGTCGTGGTTTATGTAAAGTATCTGAAACGATCCAAAAATTTGGTGGCGTCAATTGCGCACTTGCCACATTCACCAAACAAATAATAAAAAAAAGTTTTAAGAGTATTTTCATCAATTATTGACGTTGTTTTCTTTTTTCATAGTTTTTATATACAATTGACCTAAATTCTTCCGCAGAAGTATTCCAAGGAATTGTATACGTATGCGCACCATATATATATTGTAGATCTTTGAGTCCATATCCTTTCTCATTAAGGTACACCGTATCAATCAGTATTTCATGCATTTCAGCTTCGCTTGCTTCAATTTGAATAGAAATATCTCTGGCAATTTCTTTTATCATCTTTAATTCATGACTCGCAGGAAGCGTAATTTTTACGAGTTCGCTTTTACCTTGTAATGTTTTCACAATATCATTACTATTCATTCCTTTTCGGATGATGTACTTTCCTCCTTTTACATTTTCAATATATCCTTTTTTCTTTGCCAACGTCACAAATGATTCTGTATCTGTCAATAAAGGTTTTAATTCTTTTTGAACGAATAAAAAATCAGCATCCGAAGGAATATGAATATACGCTTCTTCATTATTGAACGCTGTAATTGGCTTAAATATGGTTTGTGTAATGTTGTAGATGACAAAAAAGCCAATGACGATTCCTGTGATTAGAATTCCGATAAGTATTTTTCTGATATACATTTAGGATAGTTTTTGATAAAATAGTTCATTTTTAAATTTGCCATTGACGAAATTCCAATCGCGCTTGACGCCAATTTGTTGAAAACCTAGATTTTCAAATAGTTTGATACTTGCCTCATTTTCTTCTCCAATGTTTGCAAATACTTGATGTACGTTTAAGTGTTTATAAGCGTATTCACAGACTAATTGCAAGGCTTCTTTTCCAAATCCTTTGTATCTGTTTTCGCTTTTCGCGATTAATAAACCAATGCCAACACGCTTGTTTTTTGGATCAAATTCAAAAAGATCGATCAAACCAATAGTTTCTTGTTCTTTAGAAACCATAACCAAACGCAATTGTTTTGCTTCGTAAATATCTTGATGCGCATTTTCCAAATACTGCTTGATCAAAAATCGAGAATATGGCGTTTGTGTTGCGCTAATTTCCCAGATAGATTCGTCATTTTCAATATCATAGATAAAATCCAAATCTTCAGGTTCTAAAGCGCGTAAATTTAATAGTTTTCCAGTAAGTGTTAGCATGAAATTTCTCCTTTAAATACGTATGTTGCTGTTCCTTTTAGGAAGATATTTTTGTATGATGTTTCATCGCGTTCAAACGAAACCTGCAATGTTCCACCTTCTACTTGCAATGTAATTTCGGTTGCAGTAGTTTCTTTTAAATGGTGCATTGCAATAGCGACAGCCGTAACGCCAGTTCCACACGAAAGTGTTTCATCTTCCACGCCTCTTTCGTACGTTCGCACTCTAAATTCAGTATTGGAAATCTTTTTAACGAAATTCACATTTGCACCTTCTTGAAAATAGGGTTTGCCATATCGGATTTCAGCGCCTTCTTTTTTGATGTCAAATTGATCTATTTCTTCTTTAAATGTCACATGATGTGGCGAACCTGTATCTAAAAATACATAGTTTTCATGTAGTTCAATAGTTGAAACATCTTGCATTTGTAAGTGAACAATATCGTCTTTTATCGTTGCGTAATGCTTTCCATCAATCGCTGTGAATGTTGTTTCGTTTTGGATGACTCCGAGAAAATTCGCGAAAGCGACCATACATCTTCCGCCATTTCCACACATCGTACTTTCGTTTCCATCAGCATTGTAATATACCATTTTAAAATCGTGTTCAGCATCGTGTTCCAACAGAATCAATCCGTCAGCACCAACGCCAAATCTTCGATCGCATAAATGATTGACAAGTTTGGTATCATTCTTTGGAAATGTTTCTTGTCGATTATCAATCAACACAAAATCATTTCCAGTTCCTTGATATTTGTAAAAAGAGAGTTGCATTTATTTTGTTTGATAGCTGCAAAAGTACGAAATAAAAGATAGGAAACCTTACAAGAATCAAATCAAGAAAGTGTATTAAAAACGTGTTTGATATTCGTTTTAAGTTCTCTTTAACAGACTTGTTAGAATTGAATTTCATGAAAATACGAAGAATCTAAATTAAAGACTCCGTTCTTCAACGGAGTTAGTTCAACTTACACTTTTGAGTTCGCCTTATTAGGCTTCTCAAAATTGAGTTTCATGAAAATACGAAGAATCTAAATTAAAGACTCCGTTCTTCAACGGAGTTAGTTCAACTTACACTTTTGAGTTCGCCTTATTAGGCTTCTCAAAATTGAGTTTCACTAAGTTAAAATGTCGTTAAAGTTAAAATATGACTACAATAAATATGTAATTTTAAGTGTTCTATATCGACAGAACGCACATAAACAGATGATAATTTACTACAAGATTGTCATTTATGAATTACTAACATTAAATTAATTTAAGATATATGAAAAGATTTGCAACTTTACTTTTAGTTTCTGTTTTAGGAGGCGTAATTAGTATTGGAGCTTATAAAATTTTCTCAGAAACCCCTGAAAAAGTTGAACAAGCTTCCGTTTTTGAACAACAAACATACGTACCAACGAATTTCGTTAACAATCCAACATCAAATGCAGCTACGGCTGGAATTGATTTTACAGAAGCAGCAGAAAAAACAATACATGCCGTTGTACACGTAAAGAATAAAATTACGACAGTTGCGCCAAGAAGTATTTGGGAATTGTATAATGGAAAAGGACAATCGCAAACTCAGATTGGCTCCGGTTCTGGCGTGATTATTACGCCTGACGGATATATTGTAACTAATAATCATGTGATTAAAGGATCAAACGAAATTCAAGTTACTTTGAATAATAATAAAAATTATATTGCCACTTTGGTGGGAACAGATCCAAATATGGATATTGCTTTGTTAAAGATTGAATCTGACGAAGAGTTTCCATATATTTCTTTTGGAGATTCTGATAATGCGAAGATTGGCGAATGGGTTTTGGCGGTTGGAAATCCTTTTAATTTAACATCTACCGTAACTGCGGGAATTATTAGTGCCAAAGGAAGAGACTTGAACGAAGGCGATAATTTGAGACAATCTTTTATTCAGACTGATGCCGCTGTAAATCCAGGTAATTCTGGTGGCGCATTGGTAAATACCAACGGAGAATTGATTGGGATTAATACTGCAATTACTTCACAAACAGGATCATATATTGGATATTCGTTTGCTGTTCCGAGTAATATTGCGCAAAAAATTGTGAATGACTTGTTAGAGTTTGGCGATGTACAGAAAGGATTGCTGGGAGTTTCTGGCGGCTCAATGAATTCAGTCGTTGCTGAAAAATTAGGCACAGAAGAAACGGAAGGTTTTTATGTCAGCAAAGTATTTGCAGATTCTGGAGCTGATAAAGCAGGAATTATTCAAGGTGACATTATTAAGAAATTAGACGATGTTAAAGTGTCTAAATTCTCAGATTTGTCAGGATATTTAAGTTCAAAACGTCCTGGAGATGTTGTAAATGTTACTGTTTTGCGTGATGATTCGTATGAAACATTTGCTGTAACTTTATTAAAAGAAGAAATTTCTAGCAGTGTTCGTTTGATGAATATGCAGTTAGAAAATTTGAGCAAAGAAGATGCTGCCAAATATGAAATTCAATATGGTTTGAAAGTTACTGGCAACGATAACCAACAATTGCAGAGTGAATTGGGAATTACACCAGGTTATATTTTAGTGGAAGTGAATGGAAAGAAAGTACAATCTGCGGAAGCGTTAAAAGGTTTCTTAGACAATTACGGCGAAGATCAAATTAAGATTTTAGCATTCTTAAATCCAAAAGGACAATACGAGCGTTTTATTTTTAGATAAACGCCATCTATATATGTTGGAAAAGCGAGATACCTAAAAGTATCTCGCTTTTTTTAAACGCACTACATTAGCAATTAACTCCTACTTCGGTAACACCTGAAACAGGTTGACATGTTTGCGTGTAATAACAGGTAACATCTGTTAATTCACATTCAACAACAGAACAGCGATACGGATAGGAAACACAATTATCTTGAAGCGATTCTTGTGCGCGTCCACCTTTAGTTTTTTGAGCATTTAAATCAGCAACTTGTGCTTTTTTTAAACTCAACTTTGAACTGAAATTCCTTTTTTTCATGGTTTACTAATTTTAATGGTTAATTTTTTGGTTGACATGTTTCCGTGTGATAACAGGTAACATCTGTGTAATCACATTCTTGAATGGAACATCTGTACGGATACGACACACAACCTCTTTGCAATGTATCTTTTGCAAGTCCTCCAGTTGCTTTTTGAATGTTTAAATCAGCAATTTGTGCTTTTTTTAAACTCAATTTCGAATTGAAATTCTTTTTTTTCATGGTTTACTAGTTTTGGCTCCTACTCTATTTACTATAAGGCTTTTCAGATTCCGCCTATATTTAATGAAAGCTTTCATTACAAAGTTAGGTTAGTGTAGATTTGTTACCCAAAATTATTCAACAAAAAAACTCTTTTATTTAGTTACGAAAACGTTTGAAATTGTATACTTTTGCGCAAAATTGTAAACACAACTACATAAACGTAAGACTATGAGTTTTAATGACATTTACGAAAAGGAACTCACTTTTCAAGCCGACAGAAGACGTGCTACCGTTGAATTTATTAAGAATGTAAGCGATTTATGGTATGATAAATCTATTGAGCTTGTTCTTTTCAGAAATCAACTAATTGACAGAAATGTGAGTGAGATTTTGAATCTACACGAATATGCAGGGCAATTTGTACAAAAACCTATTTCTATTTTTGATACTGTTGAAATTGCACAAGCAATTGCTAAGATTGATCTTCCGCCTTCTAAAATTGATATCGGGAAATTAACGTACGAGTATCATTTAGAAGATAATCAGCATACAAACGCAACTTCGTTTGTGGTTGATAAATTAATGGACGCGAAAGACTCTTCTGAAATTACACCGAAAGATGTTGTTTTATATGGTTTTGGTCGTATCGGACGTTTATTAGCTAGAGAATTAATGACACGTACAGGTCGTGGAAATCAATTACGCTTACGCGCGATAGTAACTCGTGGAAAAGTTGATAAAACAGTTTTAGAAAAAAGAGCTTCTTTATTACGCAACGATTCTGTTCATGGAGATTTCCCTGGAACTGTTGGTGTAGATGTTGAAAATTCAGCACTAATTATTAATGGAACTACGGTTCATATTATTTCGGCAAACGGACCAGAAGAAATTGATTATACAGCATTCGGAATTAGCAATGCATTAATCATTGATAATACAGGTGCTTTTAGAGATAAAGAAGCGTTGGAAAGACATTTAATTCCAAATGGAGCTGACAAAGTATTATTGACAGCGCCAGGAAAAGGAATTCCAAATATTGTATATGGCGTTAATCACCAAGAGCACAATCCTGATGAAGTGGATATTTTCTCAGCAGCTTCTTGTACAACAAACGCAATTACGCCAGTTTTAAAAGTTGTGGAAGATTCTTTCGGATTAAAACATGGACATTTAGAAACGATTCATGCGTATACAAACGACCAAAATTTGGTAGACAACATGCACAACAAATACCGTCGTGGTAGAGCTGCTGCATTAAATATGGTAATTACAGAAACTGGTGCTGGAAAAGCAGTTGCCAAAGCATTGCCATCGTTGGAAGGGAAATTAACGTCTAACGCAATTAGAGTTCCTGTTCCAAATGGTTCTTTAGCAATTTTAAATCTTGAAATTGAAAGCACAACTTCTATTGATGGTGTCAATGCGATTTTTAAGAAATACGCTTTAGAAGGTGATTTGGTAGAGCAAATTAAATATGAATTGAATGACGAATTGGTTTCTTCTGACATTGTTGGTTCTTCGGCGCCATCAATTTATGACAGCAAAGCAACGATTGTTCGTGAAGATGGAAAAAATATTATTTTATATGTTTGGTATGATAATGAATACGGTTATTCGCACCAAGTAATGCGGTTGGCGAAGTATATTTCTAAAGTAAGACGTTATACGTATTATTAGTAGAAGATAATTATATATAGAGAGAAGTTGTCTAAAAAGTGTTAAACAACGTCATTACGAGAAATTTTTTTAATTTCGAAGTAATCTGTAAATCAATAACTTAAATTTAACAGATTGCTTCATTTCATTCGCAATGACAGCTTTTCAGACAGCTTCTTTTTTATTCACAAATCTCTTACGATTTCACACAATAAATAAAAATATCTTCGTTTATTTGACAACTGTTATTCTTAACCTGAAAGATGATGAAAGTGAAACACTTATTCTTAACAATAACGCTGTGCTTTTCCGTGCTAGCTAGTGCGCAAAATGTAGCAAAAAACGCTAATTTACAACTCAAAGATGGACCGATTGCCGAGCAATTTGAGTTTATTCTTAAAAATTCGAACAAATACCAAGATTATAAAGTTGTAAAACGTGTTTGGATTGAAAAGTTACAAAAAAACGTTGCTGATTCTATCAATGCAGTCCAAAAAGAATTTGATGCAGAAATAGCAAAAGTTGCCACACAACAAGCTGAGATTGATACACTAAAAGCGGATTTAGCTGCGGTAAATCAAAAAATAGACAATTTAAACACAGAAAAAGATAGCATTTCTTTACTTGGTTTGCAATTGAGTAAAGGAACATATCAAGCATTAATGTGGGGAATTGTTGGTGTATTGGCGATTTTATGGTTGTTTTTCGCATACAAATTCAAAGCGAGCAATACCATTACGAAAGAAGCAAAAGCGAAACTTACAGAAACAGAAAACGAATTTGAAGAGCATCGCAAACGTTCTTTAGAACGTGAACAACAAGTTCGAAGAAAACTTCAAGACGAAATCAATAAGAATAAAAGTTAATTTCTACAAAATGCGCATCGATATTATTTCCGTAGTTCCCGATTTATTAAAAAGTCCGTTTGAAGCTTCAATCTTAAAAAGAGCTATTGACAAAGGTATTGTGGAAGTTCATGTACACAATTTGCGTGATTATGCTGTTGGAAATTACAAATCTATTGACGATTATCAATTTGGTGGCGGCGCAGGAATGGTGATGATGATTGGGCCAATTGATCAATGTATTTCTGATTTAAAAGCGGAACGTGATTATGATGAAATTATTTATATGACGCCTGATGGAAAAACCTTAAATCAAGGAATTTCGAATGAGCTTTCGCTGAAAGGAAATATTATGATTCTTTGCGGACATTATAAAGGTGTTGACCAACGTGTGCGCGATCATTTTATTACGAGAGAAATTTCTATTGGCGATTATGTCCTTTCTGGTGGCGAATTGGGCGCGGCAGTTTTGTGTGATTCTATTATTAGATTAATTCCGGGTGTTTTAGGAAATGAAACATCTGCCCTAACCGATTCGTTTCAAGATAATTTATTAGCTCCGCCAGTATATACACGACCTGCAAATTATAATGATTGGGAAGTTCCTGAAGTTTTATTATCTGGAAATTTTCCAAAAATAGAAGCTTGGCGCGAAGAAGAAGCGTATCAACGAACTAAGAAATTACGACCAGATTTGTTGGACGATTAGATTGTTGGACTCGCTGTCGCTCTTGGTATTTTGGTATGTGAATATTTACCCAACTCATAAACTAATAAACTCTTAAACTTATAAACCCATCAACTCATAAACCTTTTCAACTCATAAACTAAATTTTTCATTCAACCATTCTATGAATAATTACATACGCACCCATTCTACTTTGCTGTTCTAAGTTGCCATCACAACTATCCCAATGTCCGTCACGAAACTCAACTTCCAGCGTGACAACCTTAATTTCTTTAGCTATCGTAGCGAGTTTAGTCTCTAAATCTTCACGACTAATGTTACTTTCACAGAATTTTATATAATAATCTTGTATCGAACGCCGAATGTAAATTTCGGTTTGTTTGGTAATCTCGCCATTTTTTTTGACAAAATTTTTAATAACTATTGGTACGGATATCATATACTTTCCCTTGCTAGATGATACATCTTTTGTTTTATTTTTTGCCATAACTATTTTCTTTTGATGTACACAAGATTCTGTAACTAGAAAAATGATACACACTAATATACATACACTAAATGGTAGTTTTACTTTTCTCATTTTTCAATATTTACAAACATATGTTAACAGAATTCCTATTATTTTTCTAAAACTACAACTTTTTCTGAGATTACAAAAAATACGGAATTTTGAAATTTTACGACTAAAAGTGGATTGCATACTATCTAAAAAGCGTTACACATAAAATAAATACCGTTGTTTAATCTTTCTTTTAGGTTGATGACATATATAATTACGGTTCCACAATATATACTTCGGGTTGAATATAGAAAAGTTTCGGTTCTATATAAATTATAAGCATTGACACAACCCAAAAAAAGAAGCAACAAACCCAAAATAATGAGCAATGAACCGCCTAATAACAATATTCATAGGGCTCAACATTAATATTTAACCGCTTTTTTTCTTTAATCAACCTCGAACAATGATTATAGAACCGAAACGAACTATTATTGTACCCGAAATAGGTGGTTCTGAACCGCAAAAAGATGGTTTTAAATGGTAATTAAGAAACGTCATTGCGAAAATAGCACATTGAGCATTGTTTAAAATCAAAATATTTTTTGATTGAAAACACTTAGCGTAGCTATCGAAATGTGGCACATTGAGCGGAGTCGAAATGAGCTTGAAGCAATCTTATACTTGGAACCACAAAATCACGTACTCCACTCCAAACTTTTAAGTTTTTCAATAATCCAAGCATAATTATTTTGAAACTCCACATAGCTTGGAAAATTAGTAGTTAACTCTTCCCAAATAACCTTTGCTTTTTGTAAATACGGTATTCCTTTTTCTTTTTGGTTTAGTTTATCAACATATAAACTACCCAAATTTAAATATGAAATTGCCAAGCCGTTTTTAAAACGCACATGACTCGGATGACTTTCATATAATTCTTTTTTCAGCTTCACGCCTTCTTCAAAAAATACCAAAGCTTTGTCTAAATTTAAAAGTGCAGTGTGTGTTTCTCCAAGTTTTTCATACGAAATTGCCAAGCCATTTTTAAAACCTATATGACTTGGATGGTTTTCAGATAATTCTTTTCTTAGTTTTGAATACGTTTCAATAAACGCCAAAGCTTTCTCTAAATTTCCAAGTGCTGTATGTGTTACACCAAGTTTAGAATACGAAACTGCCAAGCCATTTTTAAATCCTACATGACTTGGATGGCTTTCAGATAGTTCTTTTGTTAGTTCTAAATACTCTTCAAAAAACGCCAAGGCTTTATCTAAATTCCCAAGTGCTTTGTGTGTTTCACCTAGTTTAGAATACGAAACTGCCAAGCCATTTTTAAAGCCTACATTATTCGGATGGCTTTCAGATAGTTCTTCAAATAATTTTACTTCATCTTCAAATAATACTAAAGCTTTCTCTAAATTTCCAAGTGTTGTGTGTGTTTCTCCAAGTTTTTCATACGAAACTGCCAAGCCATTTTTAAAACCAACATGACTCGGATGATTTTCAGAAAGTTCTTCAAATAGTTTCACTTCATCTTCAAAAAATGCCAAGGCTTTATTCAAATTTCCAAGTGCAGTATGTGTGACGCCAAGTTTTAAATAAGAAATTGCCAAGCCATTTTTAAAAACTACATCACTCGGATGGTTTTCAGATAGTTCTTCGAATAATTTTACTTCATCTTCAAAAAACTGCAAGGCTTTGTCTAAATTTCCAAGCGTTGTGTATATTGCGCCAAGCTTTGAATATGAAATTGCCAAGCTATTTTTAAAATCTATATTCGTTGGATTACTTTCAGATAGTTCTTTAGCTAATTTCGAATAGGCTTCTAAAAACTGCAAGGCTTTGTCTAAGTTTCCATACGTTTTATAAAAATTTCCTACTCGCTCAAATACAACAGTTTTGTTGTGATTTAAAACCTCAAAATTATATACAAAGGTTTCTGCATAACTCACCACTTTTTTAATTTCTTCAAAATCTCCTTCAATATGTCCAATTCCTAATTCGTAATCCAACATATTAATCAATAAATTTACTAAAGACAACGTATCATCTTCTAATCTATCTTTATTTTGCACCCTAACTATCTCAGATATAATAGGATTCGTTTTAAAACTTTGAAACGCTTTGTCATAGTCTATCCAACCTTTTTGTGATAGCTCTAATAACACAATATCTAATTCTTCTATACTTGGTAAAAACTGTTCCAAATCGTTAAGAGGAATAGAAGTTGCGGGCAATACTGCAAAAATGGACAATATTTGTTTTTCAGCTTCTGAAAGTTCCGAAATATCATACATAGTACTGATAATGGCTTCTGGTGTTGCTGGCAGCAATTTGTAATCTGAACGTACTTTTTTGCTTTTACTAATAGCCAACACACCTTTCTTCTGAATGTCTTTTAATAACTTTTGCAATGGATAATGCGCTCTAAGGTCTGTATTAAATTTGTTCAGATTCTTTGCCAATAATTCAATAATCAAAGTATTGTACCCAATCGCTTTTAGTACAGCGTCTAACAATTCTTGTTCTTCTTCTTTAAATGCTTTGTAATAATGTTTGAATAATCTATTAGCCGTTTTTTCATCCAAATGAGCAACTTTATGAGTCGCTATATCTTCATATTTTTCAATTCGTGAAGTCAGTAAAATATGTGTATTATGAAACTGTCGTAGTATTTGGTAGCTTTCATCTAAATCTTCTAGGCTATTCGCATTGTCTATAATAATTAACACTGGTCTTTTTAAAGTTGAAATTACACGAATAATTTCACGGATTTTTTGCAATTGTGCCATATTATCCTGAAAACGAATATCTAAGGACAACGCTAAAGACATAATAGCATCTTTAATACCTGTTTCGGAAACCAACCAAATTAAGTGTTTGTAATATTCCGAATATTCAAAGTAATATTGTGAGGCTAGCGTTGTTTTCCCAATTCCGCCTTTTCCGTTGACAAGTAGTAATAAGTGTTGGTTGACATCACTGCTCAACTTTTCATGAATCTGTTTTGTGCTATTCTCTCTTCCGATAAATACATTTGGCGACACAGGAAAACGACCCAACGCTTTGGGAATTTTTTTTCCGCCATAATCAAATATGGTATTCTTGAAAGTCGCACTATTAAATTGGTTGTGTATATCTGACATATTTAATTGAAAGTAGTATTGTTAAACGTTCCGTTATTGAATTGGGTTTTGATAGTTGCGCCTTTGTTATCAACATTAAAACTAGCACTTTCCGAAATATCATTTACTTTAAAATCTGCCAAAAGCAATCGATCTAATTCTTTATTGAATTGAATCCAGAGATTGTCAAAGTTTGTATAGAAACAGTAAAAATGTCCCAAGTCTTTCAGTTTGTTTTGAAACGCTTCCAAACTAGCTTCTTTTTCTACTTCTGAATTTTTAAAGTATGTAAATATGAATGGTTTTTTTGTTTCTTGAAAAGCACCAAAAGCCGTTATAAATTCTTCTTCTGTGTACTTCCCTACTTTTGTATGCGCAAGTAACACAAATACATCGCCGTCTTTTATGATTTTATTGTATTCGTCTTGCGAACGTGTTTTAGACATTTTCGCTGTGAAATCTTCCCAAATTTCTAGCTCTAGCCGCACATTTTCACCTATCCACAGATTACTTTTTCTGCTTATTTGAATTTCAAACTTTTCTCTATCTGACTTTAGTTCATTGGAAGACGCTAAGAAGATGCTGATGGTTTTCATGTGTTTTTTTGTGTTCTGGTATTTTGGTTTTTTGTTGATTTGTTGATTTGTTAATTTGTTAATTTGCTCTTCATTTTCAACTTTCAACTTTTAACTTTTAACTTTTAACTTTCAACTCTTCACTTTTAACTTTTCATTTCCATAATTCGTTTCAAAATACAAATTTTTCGCACACAATACCTAAGAAGTCTTTGTAATGCAAGAATATTTGTCAAAAAATAGTAGTGTACAATTAAAATGTATAAAATGCCACTAACTATATTTACGATTGATGCTGGTTTAGTATAAACATCAAACAATTTCACTTTTCATTTCGACCTCAGTTTATCTTGAGCAATAGTCGAAAGACTCAATGCGCGCACTTTTAACTTTTCATTTCGACTCCGCTCAATGCGCGCACTTTTAACTTTTCACTTTTCACTTTTCACTTTTTTCCCTAATCCCTAAACTTACTTTTTTTCGGTACAAATTTTGATGCACTTCCCATAACATTAACCGATTAAAATTTAAAGAAATGAAAACAGTTACCACAGTATTCGTTACCACTTTTTGCGTGCTTTTTAGTTTTGTACTCAACTCGCAAAACGATTGCACCAACACATTATCGTTATTCAATGAGAATGTAAAAACCAAAAGATTTACGGAAGCATTGCCTCAATTAGCATATCTGAGAGAGAATTGCGCCACGTTCCATTCTGCAATTTATGCGCGTGGAGAAACGCTGTTGGAACATGAATTAAATCAGGCAACTGATAAAGAAAATGCCGCTTTGGCGTTGATTCAATTGTATAAAGATAGAATCAAGAATGTTCCGTTGAAGACTAAAAAAGGAACTATTTTATCTAAAATTGGAGCTGTGATGATCGATTACAGTATTGGTTCCATAACAGCACAATATGCAGTTTTTGACGAGGCGTTTCAAACAGATCAGAAAAATTTTAAACATCCAACCTATTTGTATCGCTATTTTGAGTTGTATTATAAAATGTACATCGATGGAAATCATGGAATTTCATTAGAAAATCTGATTGAAAAACAGGAAGTTGTTGCAACCAAATTTACTTTCGAAAAAGAACGTTCTCTAAAAATTAAAAACGATGGTAAATCATCAAAAAAAGTTGATTGGGCAACCAAAAACATCGAAGCAATTGATACTTTTTTAAACAACATGAATTTGTTAATTGAGAAAGAAGCTACGTGCGAAACCTTGATTCCAATGTATCAAAAAAAGTTTGAAGTCAACAAAAATAAGTTGGATTGGATGAAGAAATCCGCAAGCACATTAGACGCAAAAGGATGCGAAAATGATGCACTTTTTATTGAATTAGTGGAAACAATTGACGCATTAGAACCTTCTGCAAAGACAAAATTTTTTCTGTATAAATTTCATGTCAGTAAGGGAAATTCAGCGAAAGCGAACGTATACTTAGCGCAATATTTAGACATGGAAACCGATGACTCGAAAAGAGCAACAGTATTGACGAATCTTGGGAATGAAGCTGCAAAAAACGGGCAGAAATCAAAAGCACGAAATTACTTTTTAGATGTTTTGAAAATTGATGCTTCTTCTGGTAAAACCTATCTTTCTATCGCCAGATTATACGGTTCTAGCGCAAATGAATGTGGCTCCGATGAATTTACGAAAAGAGCAACGTATTGGAAAGCCGCTGAAATGGCACGAAAAGCTGTAAACATTGATGCTTCGGTAAAAAATGAAGCAACGGAACTGATACATTTCTATATGGAATCTGCGCCAAGCAAAACACTAATTTTTGATAAAACATATACAGGCGGAGAAAAAATTCCGATGAAATGTTGGATTGGCGGAAATGCAATTGTTCCGAAGCTTTGATAGACTTGGTTAGACTTTTTAGACTTGCTTAGACTATTTAGATTGTTGGATTGTTGAATTGTTGAAATTTATGCGCTTTTTTCTTCAAATTCAGGACAATCTAAGCGAATGTCTTGGCTTTTTAACGTTGCTTGTAATAGATTGCAATAATCTGAAGTTTTGTTTTTTTGATAGAATTTACAAGCATAACACGTTCGTTGTACGGTTAAAATATCGTTTTGATTGAGTTTATAGATTAATTCGCTCAACGTTTTAAAAATATCTTCCAATACGGTTTCGTCAAATGTATCAACCTGCGCTTTTAACGGAGACGCAAAATCGTTCGTTTCTGTAACTAATTTTTTGCCAAAATCAGTCAACTGAATTGTATAACTACGCTGATCCGACGACGAAAAGTCTTTGAAAATCATTCCTTTTTTGTCTAAAATCTTTATCGCGTCACTAATTGTTGGTTTTGTAATATTAAATTCTTTGGCAAGATGACTCACGTTGCACAATTCAGATTTATGAAAAGCGACAAAGATTAAGATTTGGATTTGAATCGGACTCAAACCAATACGTTTTGCCTTTTTCCAGAGCAATAGTTTGAAAACTTCTGAAATTCGCTCAAGACCCGTAACAATTTTACTTGAAACATCTTGCGAAACGTTTGGATTGAATATGTTTTGATCGTTCATAAAAAAACCTGCCGAAATTATTCCCGACAGGCAAAGTTAGTAATCCTAATTAGATTATACCTAATAGATATTAAAATGACCGAAGAAAAATTGAATTATATTTTCTTTAAGTGAAACAGAAATAATTTTAAAGTAAGTGCTAAATATTTGATTTTTATTTTTTTTATTTTCGTTTTCTTTGCTCGCACAAAGAAAAGAAACAAAAGAAAGTGCGCTTTTCCAGAGGTATTTTTAGTTTTTCTTTTAAGGAAAAACTAAAACCGCTTGAATTCTTCTAAATTTTCTCCAAGGATTCGAAAATTCTTAACGAAAAATCCCAGCTATACTGCGGAAAAGACAAAAAAATACTCTGAAATTTTATATCTAATTCAGATTAAGCGCAATTTTCCATTTCAATAATAAAATATCCTTTCTGCTCAATAGCTGCGACTATTTCATCCGAGGCAGTTTCGATGTGACAAAATTTACATTCTTTCGTGGTTAATTCTTTTCCTTTTACACTTTTTGATTGTAAATAATCTGCTCCAAACGAGAATATTTTCTGTTCATCTGTAAGATTGCTTGGCACTAAAATATCAAAGTGCATTACACGATTATCTTCACGTTTTATATATGTATCCCAAACTGAAACTTTCATAATTGTTGTTTTTTAAAATTAGGATTCCTAACTTGTTAGATTAAAAATTAACCTTTTACATCAGCCATAGAAGCGCCAAAGTTGATATGCAAAACGTTTTTTGTTGGTGTTAGCAACGCTGGAACAGATTTTACACCAGCTTTTTCAGCTTCTGAAATTCTAGCGCGATCTTCTCCAATGTTGACAATTTCTACATGCTCTGCTCCTATTAAATTGATAATGTCGTGTTCTGCACTTACGCAAACAGGACAACCTGCGTGATAAAAAATTGATCTACTCATGTTATTATTTTTTGGTTCTTGCATTATTGCGATACAAATATAGTTAGGATTCCTAACTTATACAATTAAATTTTAATATTTCAGCGTTCCGTTGGAGAATAAAGTATGTTTTATTCTATAATTGTATATGAAAAAATTGATATCATTTATTGAAAAATATAACCAAGACAACAAATGGCAGCAATCCAAAATTGATAATTTTGTTTTTGTTTTTTGATGAGACTAAGAATTAAAAAAATAATAGTTGCTAAAAATAATACACTTGCAATTAGCTCAAAATAGCCAATCACTTCTATTAAACGAGTTTCATCTTGCGTAAGCGGATTAAAATTAATTATCAAAAAAAACACTACAATATTGATGATTAGTATCCATATTATAAAGTGAAATGCCCATTTATTATAATTAATATACCTCATTTCTATTTTCTATTTTCTATTTTCTATTGAAAAGCTATACTTTTTTTGAAGATAATTTCCAAAATACAATACTGAAGAAGATGCAGAAAAGCCAATCATTCGCACCATAAATTGTATAGAATATTCCTGCCATTGCGTCTTTTTCATACACTTCTGATAGGTTATTTTGAAGCAACCAATTGACCCAAATACAACCGTAAATTAGTTTTTCAATGGCAAATACAGCGACCAACCAACGTACATTTGCATAGCTTTTTGCCACAGAAATATAGGCAAATCCCCAAACGACAATCATTAGTAATCCGAAATTGGACATTACTGTTGCGTCATATTCAGGAATTACTGCATTTGTAAATACTCTGGAGAAAATAAGTACGCCAGTGATATTCATCAAGCCAGCAGCTACAAATCCTTTGGTAATGAGTTGATTGTTTGCGATGTTCATTGTATTTCGTTTTTTAAATTTCTTTTGAATAATTCAGCTAACACATATACAATTCCTGCTAAAAAGATGAATTCGCTTGCAATATATTCTGGAATTATTGCTTCATATTTTTCTAAAATTGCTACGTGTACATTGTGCAATATTGCAAGAATCAAAACGCCTAAAATAGCAATACTTATTTTATTTAGTAAGTCTGCAACTGTTTTAGTAACTGGTTTTTCGATATTGATCGTACTCAACAACTTTGTCGCAAACAACGCAATATACGCTAGCATGATATACACTAAAATATGATACATCACAATCATTGAATACTGCACAAAACTGTAGGTTTCGTAGCGTGACAAATCCATTCCGCGATACAAATCTTTCGCTGCTTCCGAATTGTCAATACTTACACCAAAAGCCATGATGAGTGCGCCAGCTTTTATGAGCAATCCGATAAAAGCAATCCACGCTAAAAAGCGCATGATTTTTAATAGAAGTTCCGTTTTTGAATTCATGAAATTAGTTTTATTCTTCTAGAATTCTTTTCAAATATACTTTTCGTGCTTCTCCGACAGTAAAATCAATGGTGTTTTCGTCTGTCCAATTAATGATGTACGTTCCTTCGCCTTCAATCTCTTTTTCAGAGCCAAACCACAATGATTTTGTTTCTTTATCATACGTCCATTTTCCTGTACGATTTGTTGTTTCGGACGAGTTTCCTCCTTTGAGCACGCCATCTGCTGAGAATTCCATCCAACGTCCTGTTACCTCATCATCAATTTCTCCAGAATTTTCTACTTTGTAAATTTCCCACTTTCCAACAATTGAGTTTGCCGTTTGTTCACATGATAGAAAACTAAAAATAGTTACGACTAAAATTAAGACTTTGATATGTTTCATGATGTTGATTTTTTTTAGGTAAATAAAAAGCTAAGATCAAACTTTTCCATAAATTAATCTTGCTAGAAACTACACAAATTTATAAAATGACGTAAAGTTTATGTTTTTGCTACTGTTTTTGACATGATTGTACATTCTGCGGAAGCGAAAAAATAATTTTTAATCATATGTTAAGTAAGGTATTCCCATAACCAACTCTGTTTTATATGAAGTAAATTATGGTATTATTAATACCTAAAAAACATAATCATGAAAAAAAGAAATTTGAAAGTATTGAAACTAAACAAAGAAAGAATCTCTGATATGAATGCCTCAGCAATTTCTGGTGGAGGAACACGTTTTTCTTGTGGTGTCCAATGTCCATTCGGACCTAAATCTGATTCTATGGATAATGATTGTAACACAGGTTGCTGCTAATAGAAATGTAAAAAGGCTAAGGTTGTTTAAAAAGTTAAAAATTCGTCAAACCGAACTTGATTCAGTTTCCCATAAACATTGAAAATCAAGATAATGAGATTCTGAATCAAGTTCAGAATGACGTTTTCTAAAGCTTATTAAACAGCCTTTTTGCTTTATGATTATTTATTCTTCTTCAAACATTTTTCGGCGTTCTTCGTCTGCTTTTCGTTGCAATTCTAAATTATCAGGATCGTTTATGAGTGCTTTTTCAGCTTCCATATAAGCTTCAGGACAATTATGACATTTCATCTCAAATAAGGTTACTGTCGGAATCATTTTTAGCGAAAGTCCAACAATACCAACTATACAAACACGCAGAATCATTCTTTTGTAAAATGAAGACTCCGCCTTTGTAATTCCTATTTTAATGGTTGAGATTAGCAATACAACTCCAAGCATTTTTAAACCATTAGACAAGTTATCATGTCCATAAGGCCATCTCATAAATACAAATAAAATGCCTATTACTGTTGTTGCCAAAGCAAATCCGGCACAAATACTTCCAATAATACGCATCGTACTTATTCCGCTTCTTGCTTCTTTATTTCCTATTTTAGTTAGTGGTATGTTATTAAATAACCAAAAACCTAAAAAGAAATATACCAGAAACAACACTAAAACTGAAAGTGTAAGAAGCATGTTGCTGAATGGAATAGCTATGACTAACATACTCAACATAAGCATACTAATGATAATTCCCACTGTTTTTTCAAGCTTTGTCATGAATCGTTTGTAGTTTATTTAGAAAGTATAAAAACCTATTGCTGCTTTAATTTCAGTTTCTTCTCAATAGCTTCAATCATAATATTTGCAATATCTAATCCTGTAGCATTTTCAATTCCTTCCAAACCTGGCGAAGAATTTACTTCTAATAATAATGGTCCTTTGTTGGAACGAATAATGTCAACACCAGCAACTGGCAATCGTAACATTTTTGCTGCTTTGATGGCAAGTTTGCGTTCTTCCAACGTAATTTTAATTCTAGAAGCCGATCCACCTTGATGAATGTTTGCTCTAAATTCTCCTTTTGCCGCTTGTCGTTGCATGGAAGCCACTACTTTTCCGCCAACTACGAAACACCGAATATCTTGTCCGTTGGCTTCTTTGATGAATTCCTGTACCAAAATGTTCGTTTTTACACTTTTAAATGCATTGATTACACTTTCTGCAGCTTTGGTAGTTTCTGCCAACACAACTCCTTTTCCCTGCGTACTTTCCAATAATTTGATGATTAACGGCGCGCCATTAACCATTTTTATTAAATCTTTGGTGTCTAATGGCGAATTCGCAAATCCTGTGATTGGAATTTGAATTTCATGCTTAGCAAATAATTGTGTCGCTTGTAGTTTGTCTCTCGATTGTGTGATTGCTTCCGCAGAATTTAAACAATACGCGCCCATTGCATCAAACTGACGCAGTAAAGCACATGCATAAAATGTAACCGATGGCTTGATTCTTGGAATTATTGCGTCAAATTCGTCCACAACATTTCCACCACGATAGCGAACTTGCGGCTCCTTAGCATCAAACTTCATGTATGCTTGTTCTACATTTAAAAACACCATTTCGTGTCCTCTTGCAATTCCTGCTTCCATGATGCGTTTGTTGCTAAACAATTCTTTGTTACTTGCAAGCAATGCAATTTTTAATCCTGATTTTCCTTTGGTTAAGTGTTTGTATTTTTCATAAATATCATTTTGTTTGAGCGTAGACTCTATGAATATTTTTGAAGAATCAATCATATATCGTTCGTTCAATGCTTCACGACCAAGAAGCATTTTGAATTCCATGGAATCACGATTGGTAAGCGTTAATTCTATTTCAAAAGTATTTTCCCCAATAGTTACCAACGATTTTATGACATAACGCGATTCCGCAACTCCACTGGAACTTTTTACCAAACGTTTGTCAAATACATTTGCACTACATTGTATTGCTATACTCCGATTTTCTTGAATCGGATGTACTTCAAAACTTATTCTTTTTCCATTACTACCTTCTATTAAAGTGATATTACTGGCTTGCATAGAAGATGTTTTTGCGCCTGAATCGATCCGTGCTTTTATAGCCGGAATTCCCAAATCAGTAAACGTACACCATTCTTCACTACCAATAATTTTTAATGTTGTTGAACTCAAATCTTGTTTCTTTTTTTTTAAAATTAATTTTTACTTCTTTCGGAGTTCAAAGATATCTTTTCTTCGATCTCTAAGGTTTTTCACAGCTCCAAATTGATTTAATTCTCGTAATAAGTCAATATCAACATCTGCAATTAGAATCATTTCTGTATTTGGAGTTGCTTCTGCTTTGACTCCGTTAGTTGGAAACGAGAAATCACACGGCGTAAATACCATAGATTGCGCAAATTGAATGTCCATGTTTTGAACTTTTGGCAAGTTTCCAACACTTCCAGCAATGGCAACGTAACATTCGTTTTCAATAGCTCTTGCTTGCGAACAATGACGCACTCTGGAATAACCGTTTTGTGTATCCGTCAAAAACGGAACAAATAAAATATCCATTCCTTCGTCGGCTAATAAACGACTTAATTCTGGAAATTCTGAATCGTAACAAATCAAAATTCCAATTTTTCCGCAATCGGTATCAAATGTTTTGAGTGAGCTTCCACCTTGCATTCCCCAAACTTTTGCTTCATCTGGCGTAACGTGCAATTTTTCATAACGTTCTATAGTTCCGTCACGTTTGCATAAATATCCTGCATTGTACAGTTTTCCATCGCGCATTTCGGGCATACTTCCAGAAATGATATTGATGTTGTATGAGATCGAAAATTCTGAGAATTTTGCTACAATTGCTTCCGTATGTTTTGCCAATTCACGAATTGCATCTGGCGTTGACATATGGTTATTTATTGCCATTAACGGCGCATTGAAAAATTCTGGAAATAGTGCAAAATCTGAGCGATATCCAGCGACTGCATCAATGAAAAATTCCGCTTGCTGCAATAATTCGTCTAAATCTTTATACGGACGCATTTGCCACTGAATCAATCCTAAACGTACATTTTTTTTCTTTGTAGCCGCTTTTTTATTGGGTTTTTCATAGTAAATATTGTCCCATTCCATTAGTATTGCAAATTCATTGGAAGCCGCATCGCCTGCCAAATAGCCTTTCATCACTTTTGCAGGATGAAAGTCATTGGAGATTTGAAAGTTCAGAACAGAGTCATTGATTTCTTTGCGCTTTACTTTTTCAATGTATTCTTTTGGGCTCAATGTTGCTGCATAGTTGTGATAGTTTGGCATTCTTCCACCAAACGCAATTCCTCTTAGGTTTCGTTTTTCACACAATTCTTTTCGGTAGTCGTATAAACGTCTTCCTAAACGCAATCCTCTGAATTCAGGTTTGATAAATACATCGATTCCATATAAAACATCGCCGTCATTTGTGTGTGCGTCAAATGATTTTTGAATGATGTCATTGTACGTGTGAGAATCTTCAAAAGTGTTGTAATCAACAATGATTGATAATGCACAACCTGCTATTTGCCCATTGATTTTCATCACAACTTGTCCTTCCGAAAATTTCTCGATTAAGGTTTCTATATGATGCTCTTTCCAATAAGAATCAGGCATACTTTTGTACGCCAAAATCATTGCTTCTTTTAATTCTTGATAATCATTTAAGCTTAAAAATTTAAGCTCTATATTTTCTATGTCTTTTGCTTTCATTTATTTTTTATTGCAATGAAGATTTTCATCGTGTTGCAATGTATAATCATACGTTTGTAAATATTTCTTCTTCGTCTTTAAAACTTTTAAATTCTACTTTATACCCATCAGGATCTGTCACAAAAAACGAAATGTGCTCACCAGCTTTGTTTTCTAAGAACGTAACTTCCGTAGTTACTTCGATGTTCATAGAGAATAGTTTTGTGTAGAGTTTTCCCCAAGTTTCTGTGTCCACAATAACACCAAAGTGAAATGATGGCAATACTTGTCCGCTTAATCGATAATTTTTGAAATCGAAGTTAAACGAACCTGCATTTGTAAATGTTAATTGATTTCCATACAGGTTAATGTCAATCCAAGTATTTGTTCCTCTTCCTTGACTTGCGCCAAGAATGTCTACATAAAATTCTTTCGTTTTTTTAATGTCGTCACATGGCAATGCGAGGTGAAATGCTGCTTTCATCGGTCTGTGGTTTTGGTTTCTTTTTAAATCTTTTTTTGAAATACTTTTTTGTTACTTTTTTATCTTCTTTGTCTAAATATGGCAATGTATCTTTCCAATACATCCAATATACATCTTTAAACTTCTCCGTTTCTACTACTTTGAATGCATCTGTTTTTAAAGATGCTACAAAATGATGTTTTATGACGGTATTCAATGCTTTTATAATCGCATTCGATTCTATATGCGAGAGTTTATTAAGATTGACACGCAACCCAATTTCCTCAAGTGTTTCACGCACCAGACTTTGTTCAAAAGATTCTTTTCTTTTTTTTATGCCACCTGGAAATGTAAGTTCTTTTACATTACCGATTTTTTCGATTACTAAAAGCTGATCGTCATTGATGACCAATAAACGTGTTTTATGAATAATTTTCATTGCTAGTGAATCTTAACGATTAATTTAACACATTCGCATTGATTTTTTATAAGTCGCCTTCTTCTTCTTCACTTGGCGGTTGTACAGCTTCTGGATCGTCATCTGCATAATCTTCATAATCATCTTCGTCGTAGTTTTCCATCGTTAATTCAAGTTTCACACTAACTTTTACTAAGTATTTTGTATCGCCTGAAATTACTTCTACTGCTTCCACAGATTCTCCTTGGGCATTTTTAAATTTTACAATGTTATCTTCATCATAACCAAAAGGATATTTGTCTACTAATAATCCTAAAATTTCTGGCGTTAATTTTTTAAAGTCAACAATGACACGTTTTAGATTGTCTTTTTTTGGTTGCATGTTTTATTTTTTAGCTATAAGTTTAGTAAGTAGGCAAATATTAATGGAGCTACAATGGTAGCGTCACTTTCTATAATGAATTTTGGCGTATCAATATCTAGTTTTCCCCAGGTAATTTTTTCGTTTGGTACTGCACCAGAATAAGACCCGTAACTTGTGGTTGAGTCACTTATTTGACAGAAATAATTCCAAAAAGGCGTATCCGTTCGTTCCATATCTTGGTATAACATTGGCACCACACAGATTGGGAAATCGCCTGCAATTCCGCCTCCAATTTGGAAGAATCCGATTCCGTTTTCTGAGTTTTCTGTGTACCAATCTGCCAAGAACGTCATATACTCAATTCCAGATTTTATCGTGCTTGCTTGCAATTCTCCTTTCATTACGTAGCTTGCAAAGATATTTCCCATCGTGCTATCTTCCCAACCAGGACAAACTATTGGTAAGTTTTTTTCAGCCGCAGCGTACATCCAAGAATCTTTTAAATCAATTTCATAGTATTCTTCTAAAACACCCGAAAGCAACATTTTGTACATATATTCATGTGGCAAATAACGTTCGCCAGCAGCTTCTGCATCTTTCCAGAGTTTGTGAATGTGACTTTGCAATCTGCGGAAAGCTTCTTCTTCAGGAATACAGGTATCTGTGACACGATTTAGTCCTTTTTCCAATAAATCCCATTCATCTTGCGGCGTTAAATCACGATAGTTTGGCACACGTTTGTAATGCGAATGTGCTACCAAATTCATGATGTCTTCTTCTAGGTTTGCACCTGTACATGAAATGATGTGTACTTTGTCTTGACGAATCATTTCAGCAAAGATTTTTCCTAATTCTGCAGTACTCATCGCGCCAGCTAAAGAAACTAACATTTTTGAACCTTTCGCTAAATTGTCCTCATATCCTTTTGCAGCATCTACAAGAGAAGCCGCATTGAAGTGTAAATAGTATTTTTCTATAAATTGCGTTACCGCACCTTTATTCTTCATCTTCGTCGTATTTTAAACGATTGATTTTGTCTTCGCTCGTTGCTGTGTATAAGTTTTCATTTTCATCATCTTCATTTTGCTCCAAAAATTTGTAGCTCAACATTTTATAGTACAGTTTTGCAGCTACAAAGTCTGATGATTTGTCATTTGGATTCGGGCATAATTCAACAATATCAAATCCAACCACATTTTTCTCTGCAAATACACGTTTTAAAAAGTCTAACGTTTCATACCAAAATAATCCGCCTGGTTCTGGTGTTCCAGTTGATGGCATAATGGAAGAATCAAACGCATCTAAGTCAAACGTAATGTAAACCGTATCGCCCATTGCTTCAATAGCATTGTCAACCCAATAATCATCTTTTGCCATATCGTGTGCAAAAAACACATTGTCTTCGTTCATTTCCGTACGTTCTATCGCTTCCATGCTACGAATTCCTACTTGCACCAAGTTTGTGTTTTGGTTAGCTTCGTACAACGCACATGCGTGATTGTATTTGGAACCTTCATACTCTTTACGCAAATCTGCATGCGCATCAATTTGCAAAACCGTTAGGTTGTCAAAACATTCATTAAAAGCACGCATTGCACCAATTGATATGGAATGTTCGCCACCAAATAAGGTTATAAATTTGTTACGCTTTATGTTCGTTTTGGTAATCTCATGTATAGCATTTACCATTGCTTCTGGCGATTCGTTTACTGTGACCGAATCTGCTAAGTAAATTCCTTGTTTATATACTTCGCTATCGGTTTCGATATCGTAAAGTTCCATGTTCTCTGAAGCGTGTAAAAATGCTTCTGGACCTTTGTCTGCTCCTTTTCCCCATGTACTTGTTCCGTCATACGAAACAGGGATTAACATGATTTTTGATTTTTCAAAACTAGCATATTCTTCAGGAATGCCAGCGTACGTTTTTTTGGTTTTCATTTTGTTTACTTGTTAATAAGACTTTTTTAAAGTTGTAATTGTTTGGTTATGTTGATTTGATTGTTTCGTTACAACCAATTTTTTCTTCTTCTTTTAATGCTAATGCATTGTTGATTCCGTAATCATATCCTAAGATTGATAGTAAATTTTCAGAAGTCTGTTGCGGTGCAAATACACGCGTTACAATTTCTCCTGCTTCATCACGATCGATTAAGATGTGTTTTGGTTGTGGAATGAGACAATGTTGTAATCCGCCAAATCCACCAATGGTTTCTTGATACGCTCCTGTGTTAAAAAACCCAATGTATAATGGTTTTTCTTTGCTATATTTTGGAAGATATATTGCGTTCATGTGTTGCTCACTGTTGTAGTAATCGTCACTATCGCAGGTTAATCCGCCAAGTAATACACGCTCATATTCTTTTTGCCATCCATTTATTGGCAACATCACAAATCGTTTGTTGATTGCCCAAGTATCTGGCATAGTTGTAATGAAAGATGAGTTGATCATATTCCATTTTTCACGATCATTTTGTAGTTTTTGGTATAATACTTCATAAATAGCACCGCCACTTTCGCCAACCGTATAGCTTCCAAATTCTGTAAATATATTTGGAACTGCTACGCCAGCTTCGTCGCAAGTTTGTTTGATTTGCAGAATAATTTCATCAATCATATAGGCATAATCATAATCAAACGCTAACGAGTTTTTTATCGGGAAACCGCCACCAATATTTAAACTATCTAGTGAAGGGCATACTTTTTTAAGATTGACATATACTTTCAAACATTTCGACAATTCGTTCCAATAATAGGCAGTATCTCGAATTCCTGTATTGATGAAAAAGTGTAACATTTTTAATGTCACTTTTGGATTGTCTTTGATATCGCGATTGTAAAAAGGTACAATGTTTTTATATCCAATTCCCAAACGAGATGTGTAAAATTCAAATTTTGGTTCTTCTTCAGAAGCAATTCGAATTCCGATATTGTAGTTTCCTTTGATTTCTTGACTTAATAAGTTGATTTCCTCGTAATTGTCAATAATTGGAATACAGTTTTTGTGTCCGTTATTGATCAATTTACCAATATTTTTTACATACTGATCGCGTTTAAAACCATTACTAATTACAAAAGTGTCATCCGTAATTTTTCCTTGTGCTTTTAGGTTTTCAACAATATCAATATCAAAAGCGGATGATGTTTCAATGTGAATATCATTCTTTAATGCTTCATTTAATACATGTTTGAAATGCGAGCTTTTAGTACAATAACAGTAATGATATTTTCCATTATAGTTATTCTTTTCAATCGCATCTGCAAACCAATTTTTTGCATTGTTGATGTTTTCGGAGATTTTTGGTAGGTACGTAAATTTTAAAGGCGTTCCATACTCAGCAATGAGATTTGTAAGGTCAATGCCGTGAAATTGTAATTTGTTGTTATCATCAAGTTTGAATTCTTTTTGAGGAAAATCAAAAGTCTGCTCGATGAGATCAATGTATTTAGTTTTCATTTTAATGAATAAAAAAATTAAGAAATAATAAGGGTTATGTTATGAATCGTTATTAATTTTAAAATAGAATTGAGTTTCTTAAATACGAAAAGTGAATACCGTAAATGGCATGAATGTGCGCTTGGACAAACGCTTGAAAGTATGTCCTGCTTCAGAAGTCAGCCTGAGAATTTGGCATCTTATCCCTAAGACAGCTTTCGGAGTAGACTTCTTTATCCTCCTAGGCCCAAATCTG
This sequence comes from Kordia antarctica, assembly GCF_009901525.1. Taxonomy (NCBI): domain Bacteria; kingdom Pseudomonadati; phylum Bacteroidota; class Flavobacteriia; order Flavobacteriales; family Flavobacteriaceae; genus Kordia; species Kordia antarctica. Next base: position 5,473,194 of record NZ_CP019288.1, on the reverse strand, counting down.
AAAATAGTATCCATTTATATAGGCAATGCGTTCTATTAGTGAACTCATTTACAGAACAAACATAGTAAAAAAATGAATTGAAAAAACTTTTTTTTATTTTTTTTGATATTTTTTAAAAATAAACTCCAATAATCTGATTATTAGATATATAAAATAAAACACATTTCTAAAAAGTAGCCTAAAACACAAAGAAATGATTCTTTTTCATATTCAAAAAAAACAAAAACCATAAGATTTTACTACTTTTATGCACATGCGTTACTACTTAAAATATATTTTCATATTCCTAAAAGCTGCGGCAATTTCATTATTATTTGGAGTTTGTTGGGCATTAACTTTTTATGGTTTAGAGCAGTACACAAGTACGCACATGCAAACGCATCGAAATGATTTCTTTTTTGATATTGTTGTCTTCTTTTTTAGCGGTCTTGTGGGTGCTTTGTTGTTTTTCATTAGTATGTTTTTATTTGAAAAAGTATACAATCACTTACGTGAGAAATAGTTTTTTAAACAATCAATCTACTTTTATATTCCTTAACATTCTGGTTTCGTAATCGAGGAATTATTTCCAATTTCTATCTTTTGTTATGTGTCATTTCCAACATTCTTCTCACACTACATATAGTATTCAAACATACAGAAGCAATCATACTCTTTCATATCTATTTTAGATATAAACCGTTTATAATAAGCATTTTAATTTAATTAACGTTACGTAAAAACATACAATTAGTATGTTTAAAACTTACTAAAAAAGAGGTTTTTTATCGTAATTTTAGGTAAACCATAACCAACAAAAACTTTAAATTATGAAAAAAATAATTTTTAATCTGTTAATGGCGGGAATCGCTTTATTTTCAGTAAACGCTTTACAAGCACAAGTCACTAATTTCGGAACAGGCTCAGGAACTGGCGGTGGCCTCTCAACCTATGTAGGGTATTTTTCAGGGAATACCGCTAATGCCCGTTTCAATAGCTTTTTTGGACATTTTAGTGGACGAAGTACAACCTCAGGAAGCAACAACTCTTACTTTGGTTATGATTCAGGACGCGATGATAATACTAGCTATAACAATACGTTCATGGGATCACAATCAGGAAAATCTAGCAAAGGAAATAACAATACTTTTATGGGAGCATACTCTGGAAGAATAAATACTGGAGGTTATAATGCAACTTTAGGTAGCGGTGCTGGACAAAATAATACAGGTGGAACCGGTAATACATTATTGGGTTCTGGATCTGGATTTTATAATGCTGATGGATTTGGAAATGTATATGTAGGAAACAATGCTGGATTTGGATCAAATGGAGCGCCTGGAGGAAATTATAATGTAGCTCTCGGTACAGAAAGTGGTCGTGTAATTAAAGATGGAAAGTACAATGTCTTTTTAGGCTATCGTTCAGGATATAACAATTCTAGTGGAGCTGGAAATGTGTTTTTAGGGAACGATGCAGGATACAGCGAAACTGGAAGTGACAAATTATATATTGACAATTCAACAACGACAACACCATTAATTTATGGAGAATTTAATATAAATAAAGTCGGAATCAACACGAATCAATTACCAAACAGTGTTGGTGGCGCAAATACAAGTGCGTACAGTTTATATGTAAAAGGCGGTATTTTAACAGAAGAAATTCGCGTGCGTACAGGTTGGGCAGATTATGTGTTTGATGCTGATTATAAATTATTACCTATTCAAGAAGTAGAAAATTTTATCAAAGAAAACGGTCACTTGCCAAATGTTCCTTCTGAAAAGCAAGTAGAAGAAGAAGGAATTGAATTGGGAGATATTGCACGTATTCAACAAGAAAAAATTGAAGAATTAACGTTGTACATCATTAAACTACAAAAACAAGTAGATGCTTTATCAGAAAAACTAGAAAACGAAATCAATAAAAAATAAGTGCTATCCTTAAACACTAACATTATGAAAAACTTACATATATACATACTAAGTTTTCTCTCTTTTGTTTGCTATTCAGGTATAGCCCAAGAAAAAATTGATGAAAATTTACTAGCAGAACTCAAAACAAAACAAGCAGAAGAACAAGTTTCTTTTATTGTAATGTTGAATGACCAAGTAGGTCTTGCCGAGTTGAAAAGAAATCAAGAAAACCTCTCAAGACAACAACTTCATGAACAAGTGGTTACTATGCTGCAAAATAAGGCAAAAAGTACCCAACAAGATTTTGTATCGTACTTGAATATGCAAAAAAATCGAGGAGATGTTATCTCGTATAAACCACTCTGGATTATTAATGCTGTGCTTGTGAAAGCGAAAGCAAAAACAGTCGCAGAAATTAGTCAACACAAAGATATTGCATACGTTTACATGGATTATCTTATTGCTTCCATTCGTCCTATGGAAGAAACCAAAGCATCAATTGCAGCTGCTAACGGCGTAGAAGATGGCGTCTTACTTATAAACGCAGATTGTTTGTGGGCACAAGGAATTACTGGAGCTGGACGTTTAGTATCGCACTTAGATACTGGTGTTGACGGAAATCATCCTGCATTAACGGCAAAATGGCGTGGAAATGCAGCTGGTGTTACGCCAGGAGAAGCTTGGTTTGATCCAAATGGTTTATCACCAAGTTTTCCTGTAGATTCAGGATCACACGGAACACATACCATGGGAACCATTTTAGGAAGTGTTCCTGGAGATATTATCGGTGTTGCCTATGATTCTGAATGGATTTCAGCAGGTGTAATTGATATTGGCGGTATTAGCAATACAATTTCTAAAGCATTATTAGCTTTTCAATGGACAGCTGATCCTGATGGAAATCCTGCTACCGTGAGCGATGTTCCGGATGTAAGCTCTAATTCTTGGGGATTGGTACCATTCGCGCACGTTCCTGCTCCATGTGATACTACTTTTTGGTCTGTAATTGACAATGTAGAAGCGGCAACCGTAGTTGTAGTTTTTGCAGCTGGTAATGAAGGATCGCAAGGAAGTAGTTCGTTACGAACGCCTGCTGACAGAGCTACTACTGCTTACAATTCATTTTCAGTAGGCGCTTTAGATACTTCGGGAAATACTATTGCTTCCTATAGTAGTAGAGGTCCATCAACATGTACTACAGATCCAGCTTTGGCAATAAAACCAGAAGTTGTAGCACGTGGATCTTCCGTACGATCTTCTGTTCCAGGCGGCGGATACAGTTCTTTTAACGGAACTTCTATGGCAACTCCACATATTGCAGGAGCTGTTGCATTACTGAGACAAGTGAATCCGAATGCTACGGTAGATCAAATTAAAGATGCACTAATGCAATCTGCAATCGATTTAGGCACACCTGGACCAGATAACAATTATGGTCATGGATTAATTGACGTTTGTGCAGCAGCCTTACTCATATCACCATGTCCTGTAACATTGAGTATCACTACAAATGTACCTTCAGGTACGGACACACAAGAAGCTTCCAGTGCTATAGAAGCTTCCAATACAATTAGTGCAAGTGCTACTGCAATTTATCATGCAGGAGACGAAGTTGTTATGATTCCAGGATTTGACGCGCTAAATGGTTCAGTTTTTAGAGCGTATATTGAAGGTTGTACAGGTACTTTTGTAAGCCGAAATTCAGATAATACGATTGCATATATTGATGAAACTACGATTCAAGATGTGTCTAATGAGCCAATTATTCAGAAAATGCATATCGCACCAAATCCAAATCAAGGTATGTTTTCTGTATATTTTGATGAAGAAGAAAGCGGAACACTGCAAATTTTAGATTTCAAAGGTGATTTGATTAAAACACTTGATTTTGAAAATAGCACCAAACTTTCCGTAGATATTCAACGGAACTTACAAGGAATGTATTTCGTGAAGGTTCGTACCAAATCGAAGACATTCGTTGAAAAAATTATAAAAAAGTAATTCATATCATATAAAATGTATGAGTAGGAAAAGTGGGCTTCGGTTCACTTTTCTTGTATTTATAAAGAATGTTTATTCAGTAAATTTAACAGTTGAAGGCTCTCTTTTCTAAAGAAAACACCTCATTATAAGACAAATAGGTCGTTATTTATAAATGACGACCTATTTTAGTTTTATACCAAACTTTATCTTTCTAATTTAGTGTAAACTAAAACATCAGTATCATGAAAAAAAGAAAATTAACCACTTTGAACTTGAAAAAACAAGTCGTATCATCTTTAAACCAAAACTCCGTAAATGGTGGTGTAGATCAAAAATTTACAGTTACATGTGCTATTCCAGTTGGTAATTGTACAATTGCATTAACGGTACAGCCGCATGTTTGCCAAACATTACCAAGACCGCTTGGAAATTGTACTGTACAATTGTCGGTGCAAGTTTGGTGCAATCAAACTTTTGATGCAAAGTGTTAAAAATTGTTATTCAAACTTAAAAGCTATCAAATTTGGTAGCTTTTTTTATTGGTACTAATTCTTATTCACATAAAAATAACATTATTCATAACCAATTCAATATAAAAGCGTTATTTTTGTTTATCATCTTATTAAAAAGATTAAACAAATGGACTGTGTTAAGACTAAATTTAGCATCAAAGACTTAGAAAATCTTTCAGGAGTTAAGGCGCATACAATTCGCATATGGGAAAAAAGATATGAATTGTTAGCACCAGAAAGAACTGACACAAATATCCGGACGTACGATATTAAAAGTTTACAAAAACTTCTCAACATCACATTACTTTATAAAAATGGTTATAAAATTTCTAAGATAGCTGATATTCCTGAAAATGAAATTCACATTTTAGTTCGGGAAATAGCGACTGATAACAATGTCCACAACGAAGCGTTGAATTCTTTTAAACTTTCAATGCTTAATTTCGATTATAGTCTATTCAACAATACCTATACTGAATTACTCTTGGAGAAATCCTTTAGAGAAATTTTTTATGATACATTTATTCCTTTATTGAATGAAATTGGCGTGTTGTGGCATACAAATACGATCAATCCTGCGCATGAGCATTTCATCTCTAGTTTGATAAAACAAAAGGTTATTTTTAACACAGAACGGATTCAATCCATTAAAAAATCAAAAAAATCAAAAACATTTGTGCTTTTTTTACCAGAAAATGAAATTCACGAAATTGGTTTGTTGTACTTGAATTACGAATTGCAACTCAAAGGATATCATACTATTTATTTAGGACAAACAATTCCAATAGACAGTTTGACAACTATTAAAAATTATTTTCCAAATTCGCATTTTATCTCTTACTTTACGGTCACTCCACCAGAAAATCGGATAGAAGAGTATCTTCAAGAATTTAATGACAAAGTTGGCTTCAAAGATCATCATTTATGGCTTTTGGGCTATCAGGCAAAAAACGTGAAGAACGATAAAAACCACAAAAATCTTAAAGTTTTTAAATCAATAACGGAATTAGTTGAAGAAATTTAGAGTTCTATTTTATTTTTGTTTAACTTTTTACTACATTTGTTAAACAATGAAATCAAAAATTATAATTATTGGTGCTGGATTTTCCTCCTTATCTGCTTCCTGCTATTTAGCAAAAGCTGGTTACGATGTGATAATTTTGGAAAAGAATGCTACTGTTGGTGGCAGAGCCAGACAATTGAAGCGAGATGGATTTACATTCGATCTTGGTCCATCTTGGTATTGGATGCCCGACGTTTTTGAACGTTTCTTCAATGACTTTGACAAAAAACCTTCTGATTTTTATCATTTAGATAAATTAAATCCCGCATATCAAGTATATTTTGGTGAAGATGATTCTATTCTCATAGAAGATACGTTAGAAAAAATTTGTACAGCTTTTGAAAATGAAGAAGAAGGAAGTAGTATAAAACTGAGAAAATTTATCGCAAATGCCGAAGATAATTACAATGTAGCCATCAAAGATTTGGTGTACAAACCTGGCGTTTCTCCTTTGGAATTAGTGAATGCAAAAACAATCAAAAAAATTGGTCAGTTTTTTAGTAACATCAAACGTGATGTTCGTAAAGAATTTAAAAATGATCGATTGATTAAAATATTAGAGTTTCCAGTATTATTTTTAGGCGCAAAACCAAGTGATACACCTTCTTTTTATAGCTTTATGAATTATGCCGATTTCGGATTAGGAACTTGGCATCCAACTGGCGGAATGTACAGCGTTATTGAAGCAATGGAAACCTTGGCTAAAAGTTTGGGCGTCATTGTTATGACCGATGAAAACGTTAAAGAAATAAAAATTAAAGATAAAAAAGCAACTGAAGTTGTTACAGACAAAGGCTTGTTTACCGCTGATATTGTCTTATCTGGCGCAGATTATCATTTTTCGGAAACTTTGTTAGCTCCTCAATTTCGTCAATATTCTGAAAAGTATTGGGAAAAGAAAACATTTGCACCTTCTTCCTTATTATTTTATGTCGGATTTGACAAAAAACTAAAAAATGTATCGCATCATACATTATTTTTTGATGTCGATTTTGATGCGCATGCACACGATATTTATGACAAAGCTGCTTGGCCAAAAGATCCTTTATTTTATGCGAATTTTCCATCAATGACAGATGCTGCGGCAGCTCCAGAAGGAAAAGAAGGAGGATTTTTTTTAATTCCGATCGCGCCAGGCTTAGAAGATACACCTGAACTCCGTGAACAATATTTTGATATTATCATGAATAGATTTCAGGAAATTACACAACAAGATATCTCAAATAATATTATATTTAAGGAGTCTTTCTGTGTAAACGATTTTATAAAAGAATACAATTCATATAAAGGAAACGCATACGGAATGGCAAATACATTGCTGCAAACCGCATTTTTAAGACCTAATTTAAAAAGTAAAAAAGTATCAAATTTATATTTTACTGGACAATTAACAGTTCCCGGTCCTGGAGTTCCTCCAGCATTGATTTCCGGGAAATTAGTAGCCGAATTAATTATAAAACACCAACCGAATGAAAGCCCTATTTGATTCAGTTTCGTATCAATGTAGCACACAAGTCACGAAGTCCTACAGCACATCGTTTTCGTTAGCTACTAAAATGTTGTCGCCATCTATACGACAAGACATTTACAATATTTATGGTTTTGTAAGATTTGCAGATGAAATTGTAGATTCTTTTCATGACTACGACAAAAAGTTCCTGCTCGATAAGTTTCAAGCAGATTTGGATTGCGCGTTGGAACGTAAAATTAGCCTAAATCCTATTTTGAATTCGTTTCAACATACGGTTCATACCTACAATATTCCTAAACACTTGATTGATGCTTTCATGAAAAGTATGCGTCAAGATTTAGACAAAAAAGTATATTTAACACACGAAGAATACCAAGAATATATTTATGGTTCTGCAGATGTTGTTGGATTAATGTGCTTAAAAGTGTTTGTAAAAGGCGATGTAGAAAAGTATGAAGAATTAAAATCTTCGGCAATGTCACTTGGTTCCGCTTTTCAGAAAGTGAACTTTTTACGGGATTTAAAAGCTGATTTTGAAGATTTAGATCGTACCTATTTCCCAGATGCTGATTTGAAAAATTTAGATGAAGCATCCAAACAAAAAATTATAACGGAAATTGAACACGATTTTAAACTTGGTTTAGCTGGAATTTCAAAATTACCGATAGAAGCTAAATTTGGTGTATTTACCGCATATAAATATTATTTTAAATTACTAAAGAAGCTTAAAAAAACGCCTTCAACGAAGATTAAAAATGCGAGAATTCGTATTCCAAATTATCAAAAAATGGCGTTATTAGCGAATTCTTACGTAAATTATCAACTGAATTTGATCTAAAATAGAAAAGAAAAAATGACAACTCTTATTTGGATAGCAATATTTTTAGCAACATTTTGTTTTATGGAATTTATGGCGTGGGCAACGCACAAATACGTAATGCACGGTTTTTTATGGTCGCTACACGAAGATCATCATCACAAAGATCACGATTCATGGTTTGAGCGAAATGATGCTTTTTTTATTTTCTATGCTGTAGTCAGTATAACTTGTTTTTTATTGTGGAAATATGATATCTTTTGGGCAGGATTGCCTATCGGAATTGGAATTTTCGCCTACGGACTCGCCTATTTTATTGTACATGATATCTTTATTCATCAACGTTTCAAACTGTTACGAAAAGCGGATAATTGGTATGCAAAAGGAATTCGCAGAGCGCACAAAATTCATCACAAACATTTAGGAAAAGGCAATGGAGAATGCTTTGGAATGTTGTGGGTTCCTATGAAATATTTTAAGCGCAACTAATTCATTCGCATGAAGAGTTTATACATTCTACTAAATATCGGATCGTTTGTAGTTCCGTTTTTATTCAGTTTTCATCCTAAATTAAAATTCTATAAACATTGGAAATATCTATTTCCTGCGATTTTCATCACGATGTTGGTGTTTATTCCTTGGGACGTACTATTTACGATTAATGATTTTTGGGGATTTAATCCTGATTATTTTCTAGAATACACAATTTTTTCGTTGCCAATTGAAGAATGGTTATTCTTTATCTGCATTCCGTACGCGTGTATTTTTACGCACTATTCGTTGCAATATATTTTTCCAAACATGCGATTATCTGCAAAAGTATCGCAAACAATTAGTTACATTCTTTTAATCATTTTTACGCTTGGCGCGATTGTTTTCTACGACAAATGGTACACAGTAATTGATTTAGCGTATGGCGCAATTTTACTTTTTATTGTGATGAAAGTTTCGCCAAAAATCTTAGAAAGCTATTATTTGACGTTTCTCGTGATGTTGATTCCGTTTTTTTTAGTGAATGGAGTTTTGACGGGAACTTGGATTGAAAAACCTGTTGTTTGGTACAACAATGCTGAAAATTTAGGCATTCGCATGGGAACAATTCCTGTGGAAGATTCAGTGTACGCTTTTACAATGATTCTTTCAAGTTTATTTTTGATGAATTTATTCAGCAAGCGAAAAAGCCAGTAATTCATCAATTTGATTGCGAACGTTTGTGCTATTCCAATCGGATGAACCAAGTTCTTTCATGATTATTTTTCCTCGATCATCAATCAAAAAAGTAGCTGGAATACTGTTGGAATATAATTCCTTTGGTGCTTTATCTGAAGCGTAATATACAGGCAAATTGTAATTGTTCTTTTTCAGATAAGAATCTACTTTTACTTTTTCATCATTCGCAACAAATACAAACTTAATTTTATCTTTATAATCTGTGTGCAATTCGTTCAAACTTGGCATTTCTGCAATACAAGGCGGACACCAAGTTGCCCAGAAGTTCACAAGAATAATTTCTCCTTCCATTTCCTGAAAGTTGACTTTTTCCCCTGAACTATCTACCAAATTCCAATTAAAATCGCTCACAACTTCTCTTTCCGATTCTTCAATACTGGAAGGATTTGAAAACGCAATTTTCACTTGATTCAGTTTTACTTTAACGTATGTTCCAACTGGCGTAAAAACTATCAACGCAATTAGTACAAAAAAAATAATATTACGCCATTGTCCTTTTGTTATTTTCATGTGTTGTAATTTATAATTATGAAAGATACGAATTAGTAGTCATTACGAGTCTAAAAAGCATTTTTTTAAATAATTTTAATATTGTTAAAAATTATTATTTAAATATTTGAATATCAAGTGATTAAATATGCTTTCTTCAATGAAAAATATAACATAAAAAGAAGATCTAAACTGTCATGCTGTCATGTTAATTCTGGACAATATTTGACACTAAAAATAGACTTTATATAAGTTACTAACTCAGCAGTCGCAACTAAAAATAAGAACTTACATTTTAGGTATAAAAAAACTCCAGATAGTTCTGGAGTTTTTTTATACTTTTTATATAATTTATAGTAATTATCTAACCGCAGTTCCGTTGATAGTTGCGTTGATATTGTTTGTAACAGACAAACCATTATTACTTATTCCTTCTGTTCCTGTAATTGGTTTTAAGAAGAAAGGCTCATTTGGATCGCCTACTAAATCTGGCTCAACCGAAATTACAACTGGTAATCCTGTTACGATTCCGTCAATTCCCGCTGGAAGATTGAATAAGAAATCTTCTCCTGGAAATAATGGTGCAGGTTCATTTCCACTATACGGAGACGAACTGTCTGCTGCATTTGCACTTGTAAATTTTCCTGTGGTTGCTGGTGCAGAACCGGTATTAAATACTGCCCAACCTTCATATTTCCAACCTGCAGAAAGCTGCGGAAGATTTATTAATCCTGCCGTTGTCATGTTTTGTATAAACCAAACACCTCTATCATTGTTTCCATTATCAACTCCGCCAACATTATCCGTTGGAGTATCTGTAACGAAAGATCCTGAAAATGGAGTCGTCGTATTTGCAAAATTTCCAACCACGCTATTGATTGATAATGTAGCTGCATTTGCCACAAAACCACCTTTTAAAATTTTTGTATTTGAAGGCGCTGGATCGTCTCCTGTTGCGAGTTCAATTGACAAAATAAATTCCGTTGCCACATCTAAATCCGCAGTAACTAAAGTAAATGTTTGTGTTGAATTCACCGATCCTGTGTTGAATCTTCCTGTTGAAATTGGCGTATTGTTGACTACAATCCAACCTTCGTACACGAAATTACTTGGTAATGGCGCTACACCATTTAGATTTACAGTTAAAGTTGACGTTGGCACTGGAGGCGTTCCGTCATCACTAGAACATGATGAGAATGCTATAATTCCTATAAACATGCTCGCTATCATTAAACTTTTCTTCATCTTTTTATTTTTTTAATTTTTTTTCAATCTTTCAATCTTTCAATCTTTCAATCTTTCAATCTTTTAATCTTTTAATCTTTTAATTTATATATGTAATGCTCTGTCTTCCGTAGCTGCCAACGCTGCTTCTTTGATTGCTTCTGCAAATGTTGGATGTGCGTGTGACATACGTGCTATATCTTCCGCAGATGCTCTGTATTCCATTGCTACAACTGCTTCTGCGATTAGATCGGCTGCTCTGGCACCAATCATGTGGATTCCTAAGATTTCATCTGTTTTTTCGTCTGCTAATATTTTAACGAAACCGTCTAAATCCATACTTGCTCTACTTCTACCCAAAGCTCGCATTGGAAATTGTCCCGTTTTGTACGCAATTCCAGCTTCTGTTAATTCTTCCTCTGTTTTTCCAACAGCCGAAACTTCTGGCCATGTATAGACAACTCCAGGAATTAGATTGTAATCAATATGTGGTTTTTGTCCTGCGATGATTTCCGCTACCATTGTACCTTCTTCAGATGCTTTGTGTGCTAACATTGCTCCTTTTACAACATCGCCAATTGCGTAAATGTTTGAAGCCGAAGTTTGCAAGTACGCGTTTACTTCTACTCTACCTTTATCGTCAATTTTTACGCCAGCCGCTTCTGCGTTCAATCCGTCCGTATATGGACGACGACCGACAGAAACTAGGCAGTAATCGCCTTTAAATTCTACTTCTTCGCCTTTTTTGTTTTCAGCTTTTACAACAACCTCATCACCAACACGTTCCACAGAAGTTACTTTGTGAGATGTGTTAATTTTAAATTTTTGCTTTTTGAATACTTTTGTCAACTCTTTAGAAAGTCCTGCGTCCATTCCTGAGATGATTCTGTCCATGAACTCAATTACAGTAACTTCTGAACCTAAACGTTTGTATACTTGTCCTAATTCCAAACCAATAACGCCGCCGCCAATGACAAGCATGTGTTTTGGTATTTCTTTTAGTTTTAAGGCTTCTGTTGACGTGATCACTCTTTCTTTATCTAGTTTGATAAATGGTAAGTTTGCGGGTTTACTTCCAGTAGCAATGATGATATTTTTTGCTTCTATTTCTTCCGAAGTTCCATCATTTTTGGCGATGTTTACGTGAGTTGCATCTTTAAAACTACCCAAACCTTCGTAGACATCAATTTTATTTTTCTTCATCAAGAAATCAATTCCACCAGTCGTTTGATCGACAACAGCCGTTTTACGAGCAATCATTTTTTCAAGATTTACTTTTACTTCTCCTGAAATTTCAATTCCGTGATCGTCAAAGTGCTTGATAGCTTCTTCGTAATGATGCGAAGAATCTAGCAATGCTTTTGATGGAATACAACCTACATTTAAGCAAGTTCCACCTAAAGTGCTATATTTTTCAATAATTGCTGTTTTCATTCCTAATTGCGCACATCTTATTGCGGCAACATATCCGCCAGGACCAGAGCCAATTACGGCTACATCGTATGAATTCATAATTTTGTGTTTTTTTGAACTATTTTGATTTCAAGAATACAAAAGTACAATTATTTTAGGGTTGTGCAATGCTTTTAGTATCGCTTCGCTCAATTTAAGAATTCAATGATTCAAGGTTGTTTGTCGACACTGTTTTTTGATTTTAAGAAATAATCTGCAAGTCAGCATGTTTTTTTGGTATGTGAATTATTTACTCAATAGAATAAACTTATAAACCTTTCAACTTTTAAACTAAAATTTGCTTCGCTGTTAGCATTTTAGTCGTTGTATTTTAAGGAATTATCAAATTAACACATTTTCAAATTGACACATTATTTTTTTAGTTCAAAAAAAAGCGGCAATTTATACAAGATAAATTACCGCTTTTGGTTTATTTTAAAATTAAAAATAATATAGTATTGGATTAGTTAACGATAATACGTTTCGTTGTTACTTTTTTGTCTGTGATTAGTTTTAAGATGTATACATTTGGACGTAAGTTTCCTAAATCTACAGGAATTTTATCTTGATGACTGAATACTTTTTCATATATTATTTGCCCCGTATTTACATCTAATACTTGAATTATTCCGCGTTGTACTTGAGCTTCTTGAATTTGAACTGTAAATTGCCCACGACTCGGATTTGGAATTAATACAATAGTATCGTCTGTTGCAGTTCTTCTGAATGGCTCTGATATTTCTTCATCACTTCTTCCATTAAATTCAACAAAATAGTGACATTCACTTCCAAATTCGCTTTCAAGTTCTTCCGATAGATTTTGAGAGAACGCAAAATGATAATTTACAGATTGTTGCACACCTTCATTCATTCTAAATTCTACGCTTAACGGATAGTATGCTCTTGGCGGAAGATCAACACTTAATAGTTGTGCTCTTGTCGGATCAGTCAATATAACTTCTCTGCGTTCAGCATCAATTATTTCAATTCCTTCTGCACGTCCGCCACTACTTAACCAACGTTCCCATAATTCAGGACTTAATTGAAATCTAATTTCCCCAACTTCTCTAAAAGGGACTTCAATATTGTACTTCCCTAAATAGTGTTGACCGTTTTTTAGCTTAATAATTATCAAATCGACATATTTTCAAATTGACACATTGGAAAAATTCATAATTTAACATTTAACATTCAAAAAAAATACTTATTTTTGCACTCAATTTTGGGTCAACCTCTGGCGATAGACGTGAATATGTTGGTTTGAATTAATATTATTAAAAAGTTTAAAATGGAAGCTTTAATTAAATTTGTACAAGAAGAATTTGTAGCAAAAAAAGACTTTCCTGTATTTGCAGCAGGAGATACTATTACAGTTTATTACGAAATTCGTGAAGGCGAAAAAACACGTACACAGTTCTTTAGAGGAGTTGTAATTCAACGTAGAGGTTCAGGTTCATCTGAAACATTTACAATCAGAAAAATATCTGGAACCGTTGGAGTTGAGCGTATTTTCCCAGTTAATTTACCAGCACTTCAACAAATTGAAGTAAACAAAAGAGGTAAAGTTCGTAGAGCACGTATCTTTTACTTTAGAGGTCTTACTGGTAAGAAAGCAAGAATTAAAGAGAGAAGATTCAAATAAAATCTTTCAAAAAATATATTATAAAAAAAGTCCTGCAAATTGCAGGACTTTTTTCGTTATAAACAATTGTTCACAACTTCGGTTCATAACTTGTTGATTTCTAATTTAGTATATTCATTTATTTTTCAAAAACTTACGTTATATTTATGAAACAATTCACAGAAAGACAATGCAAATTGATCTCGAGTAGATTGTACAGAACGTTCTAACACAAGTTGTTAATTTAATCTATTTTTTCGGAAGTAATTTTTGGATACAAGAATTACGAAAGAAAAATGCTTCTCTATTTCTAGGATAGTTCGCTATTATGGACTCAAGGAGAAACACTGAAATTTGTTAGTATTGCTAAGATGCTAATGAAGTGTTGTATATACCTAAATTCCGCAAGGAAAAGAGGTTCATATAAATGGACACGTCACTAAAGTAGATATGTACAAGTAGGTATTTTAAAGAAACAGCTGAAATAAGTTTCAAACTAAGGTGTAATGCCAATAACGACTGAACTTATTTCAAACTCTGAAGTGTTGTTTTACTAAATTGTTTGTTAAGCAATTATAAAACTATTAAGTACTACACATTTCAAAAAGCCATATCAAGGTAAGCAATTACAATGATATGGCTTTTGTTTTTGTTAAAATAGCTAAAATAAACGATATTCTAGATTGACTGCTTCGCGATATCTTCTGTAATCCACTATCATTTTTGTATATTTGCACTTCGAAAAAACTACAATACATAATTCCAATTTTTAATATTTGTAAATTAATATGGCAAAATCAACTAAGATTATCTATACAAAAACTGATGAAGCACCAGCTTTAGCGACACATTCTTTTTTACCAATCGTAAAAGCATTTACAGCGCCATCTGGTATTGACATTGAAACCAAAGATATTTCTTTAGCAGGAAGAATTTTAGCAAATTTCCCAGAATATTTAACCGCTGATCAACGCGTAAGTGATGCATTAGCAGAATTAGGAGAATTAGCAAAAACACCTGAAGCAAACATTATCAAATTACCAAACATAAGTGCTTCAGTGCCGCAGTTGAAAGACGTTATTGCAGAATTACAAGCAAAAGGATTTGCCATTCCTGATTATCCAGAAGAGGCAGAAACGGAAAAAGATAAAGCAATTATTGAACAATATAATAAGGTAAAAGGTTCTGCTGTGAATCCTGTATTACGTGAAGGAAACTCAGATCGTAGAGCACCAAAAGCAGTAAAAAACTACGCTAAGAAAAATCCACACAGCATGGGCGTTTGGTCATCAGACTCCAAAACGAATGTAGCAACGATGGAAGCTGGAGATTTTCGTTCAAACGAAAAATCTATAACTATTAATGACGCTACATCTGTAAACATTGAACATGTTGATGTAAATGGAAACAAAACTACGCTAAAAGCCGGAATCGATTTACTTGCAGGAGAAATTATCGATGCAACAGTAATGAGCAAAAAAGCATTATTAGCTTTTTTAGCAAAAGAAATTGCAGAGGCAAAAGAAAAAGGTTTGCTCTTCTCGCTTCACATGAAAGCAACGATGATGAAAGTAAGTGATCCAATTATTTTTGGACATGCAGTTCGCGTATATTTTGCAGACTTATTCGAAAAATACCAAACTGAATTTGACGAAATCGGAGTTGATGTAAATAATGGTTTTGGAAACTTATTAAATAATCTTAACGAATTATCTCAAGAAAAGAAAGAAGAAATTATTGGAGATATTGCTGTGGCAATGGAAAATGGTCCAGATATCGCAATGGTAAATTCTGATAAAGGAATCACTAACTTACACGTACCTAGTGACGTAATTATTGATGCTTCAATGCCTGCAATGATTCGTACCTCTGGAAAAATGTGGGATGCTGATGGAAAATTACAAGATACCATAGCTGTTATTCCAGATAGTAGTTATGCTGCTTTATACCAAGTTACGATTGATTTCTGTAAAAAGAACGGTGCATTTGATCCAACAACAATGGGAACTGTTCCTAATGTTGGTTTAATGGCTCAAAAAGCAGAAGAATATGGTTCGCACGATAAGACTTTCGAAATTCCAGCTAATGGAACTGTGAAAATTGTAGATGCCACAGGAAAAACTTTAATAGAACATAACGTTGAAACTGGAGACATTTGGAGAATGTGCCAGGTAAAAGACGCGCCTATTCGCGACTGGGTAAAACTAGCCGTAAGCAGAGCAAAAGCGACAGGATCGCCAGCAGTTTTCTGGTTAGATCAAGAAAGAGCGCATGATGCAGAACTCATTAAAAAGGTAAATCTATATTTAAAAGATTACGATACTGAAGGATTAGAAATTCATATTCTTGCATTAGCAGAAGCAACACAATACACACTTGAGCGTACTAAAGATGGTAAAGAGACAATCTCAGTAACTGGAAACGTTTTACGTGATTATTTAACGGATTTATTCCCTATTTTAGAATTAGGAACAAGTGCAAAAATGCTTTCCATCGTTCCTTTAATGAATGGCGGCGGATTGTTTGAAACTGGCGCTGGTGGATCTGCACCAAAACACGTACAACAATTCAACGAAGAAGGACATTTGCGTTGGGATTCTTTAGGAGAATTCTTAGCATTAGCCGTTTCTTTAGAACATTTAGGTTCAAATTATGATAATAAAAACGCGATTGTTTTATCAGAAACTTTAGATGACGCAACGGATAAATTCTTAGAAAACAAAAAATCACCTTCTCGTAAAGTACACGAACTTGACAACAGAGGAAGTCACTTCTACTTGTCATTATATTGGGCGCAAGCATTGGCTTCGCAAAATAAAGATGCTGAGTTAAAAACGCGCTTCACTCCTATTGCTTCTGAATTGGCGCAAAATGAGGAAAAAATCGTTAAAGAATTGAATGACGCGCAAGGTTCACCAATGAATACTGGCGGTTACTACATGCCAAACGATGAATTAATGTCAAAACTAATGCGTCCTAGCGAAACATTCAATAAAATTTTGAGCGCAATTGCGTAATCGAAATTATTACATCATAACATTACAAAAAAGCTTCTTATTCGTAAGGAGCTTTTTTTAATTTTGGGCGTTTCCACAAAAGTGGTCGGCTATCCTGTGTTCCTATAAAAAAATCTGAATTATAAGTAATTAGAAATAAAGTATTTACACCTTGAGCCATTACTGATAAACAAAGTAATCGCATTCGTTTGTGTATTCTTATTTTATTAAAAATATGGATAAATCTACAAACTCGAGATATCAAGTAATAAATAGTTTACTTCAAGAGATTAGTTTTTGAAATGATAAGTGAACTTTAATACCAATTAAACTTAATCGTTTCACTTCAAACAAAACTACATTATATTACTTACTGAAAAATCGGTGCAGGCACTAACCAAGAAAGTAATGCGATGATTGCAAGTCCAAGTAAAATTGTCAATATGTAAAATTTACGATTACTCATTGTTTCTGCATTTATGAATGTAAAGCAATTAAAGGAGTTACATGTAATGGTCCTAATTTTGTGATTTTGGATTGACTCAGCCCATGTTTTCTCCAAAAATTTGGTTTTTTATCTATAAGCGATATAATGCAATCATCTTGATTTTCTGCTAATTTTTTAAGATCGTCAGGAGTTTCTAAATAATCTACAGTAACTGTTGTGCCACTTAGTGTTTCTAATTGTGCATGTATTTTTGTCTGATTTTCGATTTGAAGCGAAGTCCTATTCTTCTTATTTGCTAATACAACAACTTTCACACTTCCATTAACGATCCGGACTAACTCATACCATTTTTCAAGTTCAGTTATTGGTATTTCAATTTCAAAACTGGATGCTAAGATAAACTCTGGATGTTCTTTTAAATATGTAGGTTGCGGAACAATCATTACTAAGCATTCTCGAACGCTTTCAATAATATTTTTCACATTTCCAGTGTACCCATGACTAATAGTTTTATTTTTATGGTCACTCGTAACCACTACCAAATCTATATCGAAATTTTTGATGGTTTCTTTAATTCCTTCTATTGGATTTATACAAGCAGAAATGTTTTCATAACTGTGTTTTTTATTTTTAAGTTTGTACCTAGACCTAATGTCTGCTAGCTTTTTTTCTGAATTTAATCTAGGTTTGTCATACCAATCCTCATCTGATTGAAGTATTTTTAAAGCACTTAATCCGTTAATTTCATACGAATATGTATTCAAAAAATAAAATTCACAACGCTCTTCCTTAAAGAAATTAATAGCATAATCAATTGTGTTATAATTGTCAAATGTGAAATCGATAGGTATTAAAATTCTTTTCATAATGATGATTTTTATCTTCGTTGAAGTTTGGATAGATTTGTATAAATTATTGTTTTTAGTTGACTAAATTCTTTATACAAGTTTGCATATTGATTTCTTTCTTTTTCATGTATCATAGCACGTTTTGTGTCATATTCACGATCTCCATATTCAAGTTCTCTTTTAAGTTCTTGTTCATACTTGCAAAATGCGCCCATTAGTAAAGTGTTCTTTCTTCGTAATCCTATAATGGACATTTCGATACTGCCGATTCTTAACAGTTGTTTCTGAATTGTTCCCAAATGGTTTAATTCCACATGAATATTTTCAAACGCTTCCGTCCACAGATTCAATTCTATCAAATCCTTTTGGATACACAATCTTCTATGCGCATCAATTTTATGAGGTAATTCGGCTTTCAAAAATTGACTAATTAATCATTGTTTCTTTTTTTGAAGCACTAAACTTCCCTTGCAACATGCTAAAAAACTGATCTTTTAACTTTCTATATTTATCTATGTGGAATAAATACATTCGTCTACACTTTTCATGTTCTTGAAGAAAAACCATGTCACAAGATGTATCTTCACATTCAGCTATGGCAGTACGAGAATTTTTAAAGTTTATAAGAGAACTTAAAATGACATCATTATCTACTTTTTTCATTTCAAAATGTTGTATTATTTTTTCCTGTCCCATACGTTTTTCAATTGGTTGTGCATTGTAGAAACCAACAAGATTTTTCAATTCTCCACGAACATAAGTCAGATGATTAATCCAGTTCTCTAATTCCATAGTATTAATTTTGTGAGCAACTTCTACTTCACTATCATGCGGATAAATTTCGATTTGTAATTCTTTCATGTCAATATATTTTTAAATAGGAACTTCAATTTTTTTATAATTATCTTCCAACGTTACTACTTCAACAGTTAATTTTTGTTCTCCACCAGAAAAATTGCATTGTATTACATCTTCTTCTGCATGACCAAAGAGCGCTGCGCCAATGGGAGTAAGAATTGAAATTTTACTGTTTTCAACGTCTTTTTCCGCTGGAATTACAATTTGCAATGTCTTTTTCCAGCCTTTATCAGAAGAAACTAATACCGAACTGTTGAACCGTATAACATCTGTTGGCATCTCTTCTTCATCTAAAATATGAGCATTTTTAAGATCGTTATTCAGTTGTTGAAATGAATTCTGAACTTCAAAATCTTCTACATATCCTGAAATATTGAGTATGCGTTTTAAAAACACATACTCTTTTTTTTCTAAAATTAAACTGCCGTATTTCATCGTTTTAACTTTTAAATTATTAGTATTATATCAAGGAAAAATACCTCTTTGTATATATGCTTTTTCAATACGTTGTATTGCGATACAATATGCTGCCGTACGCATGTCCAAGCCTTCACGTTGCGCATATTCAAAAACTTTATTGAAAGATTCTTTCATCTTTTTATCAAGTTTGGCAATAACTTCATCAAATTGCCATAACTCTCCATTACGATTTTGTAACCATTCAAAATAACTTCCCACAACACCACCAGAATTACATAAAATGTCAGGTATAATTGCAATATTTCGTTTTAAGAGAATTTGTTCTCCTTCAACATTAGTTGGACCATTTGCACCTTCAGCAATTAATGTCGCTTTAATAGTTGCGGCATTATCTTTTGTAATCTGATTTCCCAACGCCGCAGGAATACAAATATCACAATCCGTAGCAAAAAAATGCTTCGAATCTAAAGTTTCAGCTTCAGGAAAGTCAACAATACTTCCGTTATTTGCTTTTGAATAGTTAAACAAATCTTCCACAGTAATTCCATTTTGATTCTCAATACTTCCAAAAGCATCTTGCACTGCTGCCATTTTCGCACCTTCTTTTTCTAAAAAATGCGCCGCCCAAAAACCTACATTTCCAAAACCTTGTACGATGAACTTTTTATCTTTGATAGATTGATTATTCTTTTCCGACCAAAATTTAATATTTAAGAATACGCCATATCCAGTAGCGCGATCACGACCTTCTAAACCGCCGCTACCTTCAGGTTTTCCAGTAACTACATGTTGATTAGCAGTACGTTCTGCTGGTGGACGCATGCTCATATACGTATCTGCAATCCACGCCATTGTTTGACTGTTGGTATTTACGTCTGGTGCAGGAATATCGTGCTCAGGACCAATATTGTCGGCCAATGCAAATGTGAATCTGCGTGTAATCCGTTCTAGCTCACCTTTTGAGTATTTTGAAGGATCTAATTGAATTCCTCCTTTTCCACCACCATATGGCAAGCCAGCTAAAGATGTTTTCCAAGTCATCCACATTGCCAAGGCGCGCGCTGCATCAATGTCTACTGTCGGATGGTAACGTAATCCGCCTTTATATGGACCTAATGCGTTGTTGTGTTGTACTCTATATCCTGTGAAAATTTCTACTTCTCCATTATCCATCTTTACTGGGAAGTTTACAATAATCTCGTTGTTTGTGATACTCAATATCTTACGGATATTGGGATGTAAATCTATATAATCTGCCGCAATAGAAAATTGTTGCATTACATTATCCATCATACCTTTAGCTGGTACTTTTTTGGTTTTCTTTTTCGGAATAACTGTCATTGTTGCCATATTCGTTGTTTGCGCAAGCGCTTTTTTTAATTATTTAAAATAACGGTTGGTAATACTTCGTTCGTTGTATTTTTGTGTCAAATAAATACTTCTCATGCTTTTAGCCTTTGACTTCTTAAAAGTCAGTGCTGATAGGATTGAATTTAAAATCATTTTTTTATTGTTTTTGTTTTTGAATAGACTTTTTAAAAAACCTACGATATTAAAAATGTTCTTTCTTGAATATCGGGTTCGCTTTAATGCGTTTTTATAGCTTCCTTCATGTACGTTTATTACTTGTTTTAACACAATATTTGTGGCTACTAAATTATAAATCATGTTGGTTGCTTTTATATGATTATGCCAGTATCATTTCAGGCACACGTTTATTTTCATTACTGATGTTTGTTGTTGATTGTTGCATCATTACAACTGTTTCTTCAAATTCGCTACACGACCATACTTGATCTTTCTGGGCAGTTAGCACACATGTATTTTTATGAATACATGTGGGACAAATATTAAATGGATTTGATTTCATTTTACATATAATTAATATTTACAATACCAAAAGGCAATGTGTGTGCCATTAAAATCAATTATATATGCAAAAACCTCAAAACCCTTTATAAATAAGGATTTTGAGGTTTTTATAGAAATAAATTAAAAAATAGTAATCGGGACAAAATTACCCAACTGAGGAAAAATGTATCGCTAAAATAGTAGTTACTCCATGAGTTTTTGGCGTATGGTTTTACGATCAATTCCTAAAATCTCAGCCGCTTTTGTTTTATTATTGTTTGTTGCATTCAATACTTTTTGAATATAGCGTTTTTCAATCTCTTTAAGCGGAAGTAATTTTTCTTCTGGAAAGTTGATATTGAATTTTAAGGAATCAGGAAGATGCGCAACTTCCACTATTTTATCACACATAATAACACTACGTTGTATCACATTTTCTAGCTCACGAATGTTTCCTGCCCAATTGTAGCGTTGTAAAATTGCAGAAGCTTCAGGGCTTATTTTTACAAAACGATCTTTATATTCAATTCCGTATTTTAATAGAAATTTCTCCACCAATAATGGAATATCACCTTTTCGTTCTCTAAGTGGCGGAACATTTATTTCCACCACCGTAAGACGATAATATAAATCTTCCCGAAAGGTTTGCTTTTTAATCATTTCTTGTAAATCGCTATTGGTTGCTGCAATGATGCGAACATCAATTTTTTCTGCTTTTTGCGCACCTACTTTTACAACTTCTTTTTCTTGTAAAACACGAAGCAATCTAGATTGCACAGCAGTAGATGCGTTTCCAATTTCATCCAAAAAAATAGTGCCGCCATTTGCCGCTTGAAAGAATCCGTTTCGTTCTTTTTCTGCGCCTGTAAATGCGCCTTTTGTATATCCGAAAAGTTCTGATTCTAGCAAATTTTCAGGAATTCCGCCGCAATTTACGGCAATAAATGGCGCTCTTGAAAATTTCCCTTGATAGTGAATAGCGCGCGCCACAAGCTCTTTTCCTGTTCCACTTTCTCCTTTAATAAAAATAGTCGCTTTGTTATCTTTTACACGTTCTATGATTTGAATGACATCATTTATTTTTTCAGAGTTTCCAATAATTTCGCCATATGCTTTTTGTGTTTCTACTGACGATTTTACTTGCGAATTTCGACCAATTTGATTCGACACCTCTTTTTTCTGCGCAAGCGATTTTTGTATTGCTTTTCCCAATTCATCTTTTGTGAATGGTTTTGTTAAATATTCTACGACGCCAGATTTTATTGCAGCTAAAGAATCTTGTACCGAAGGATATCCTGTAACGACAAGTTTAGGAAGTTTAGGATAATGTTCTGAAACAAATTTTATGAGCTCAAAACCATCAATTTCTGGCATTTTTAAATCTGTGATAAGTAAATCAATACGCGTGTCTCGCAAAATATTTACAGCTTCTTTTACTGAAATTGCTTTGTAAGTATGATAATTCCATGATTGTAAATGTCGCTGTAAAAGTTCTAAAATATTGATGTCGTCATCTACGATAAGAATGTTTTCTTTTTGTAATTGCATCGGTTATGATTTTGGAAGTTTAACGGTAAAAGTTGCACCTTTATCAGCATTATTATCTGCACTTATAGAACCATTATGACTCATAACAATTCCGTGTACAACGCTTAAACCAAGACCTGAGCCATCGCCTATAGGTTTTGTAGTAAAGAAAGGTTGAAATACTTTTTCTAAGGCTTCTTCAGATAAGCCTGAACCTTCATCAGAAATTTTTAGAATGACTTCTTTTTTGGTTTGAAATGCTTCAATTGTAACAAGTCCGTTTTTAGGAGAAAAATAAATGGCATTAATTATAAGGTTAAAAATAATCTGCGTCAACTGAATGTTATCTGCGCGGAGTAAAAGTTCTTTGTCTTCAATTTTAACAATATACTTTACAGTTGCTTTCTTGAAAGAAGCATCAAGCAGTGCAATAGCATTTTTGATATTTGGTACAATGTTTACTTCTTGCATTTCCTGTGGCATTTCACAAGCAAAAAACATGAGTTTTTTTACTACTTCTCTTGAGAATATTGTATTATGAATAATCTTATCGATATCCTTAGAAACTTGCGGATTCGCTTCAAAATCATCTTTCAACAATTCGGCGAAGCCTAAAATATTAGCCAATGGCGTGTTAAGTTCATGCGCAATTCCTGCGGTAAGTTCTCCTAAAATCCCCAACCGATCTGCATGTTCCATTTGCCTTTTGAGCGATTTTTCATTTTTTTGTATTTCGATTCGTTCTAATAGATTGCCCAATTTTAAAGCCACATTATCGAGCAAAGGTTGTTCTTCTTTTAAAAATGTACATTCTTCATTTGTCAAAGAAGCTGTAATAATACCTTCAATTTTGTTGAAAATGATTATATCCGAAGAAATATAAATTGTACTATTAATTGTTCCTGTTTTGTACGCGCCAATAGGTGTATGAATAGCTATTTCGGTATTTTCAGGTACTTGAAATCCTTTCTTCAAACTTTGTCCAATAGCGTGAAGCGTATGTGTCATTTCTTTAGAATCCGCATTTACAATAATTGACGATACTTCGTAAAGACATGTCAACTCTTTTATACGTTCTTTTAAGGCTTCTTCGGCTGTGCTCATGGCAAATTGATAATTCAAAACAAGACTGTCTAAAAAGTGTTAATTGTTGTCACGTTGAGCATTATTTTAACTTTTTAGACAACCTATGTTTTGATATTTTAGGTACTAAAGATATTACTATTTTATAGTTTGAATGTCATTACAGGTAATTTTGCATGGTTTGCAAGATCTTCTGAGATACTTCCTTTAAAGAAATGATTCAAGCCTTTACGTGCGTGTGTACTGACGGCAATACAATCTGCATTTGTTTGTTCTGCGTGTTGTACTAATCCGTCTTCAACTGTATAACCTGCAATAAATTCAACTTTATCAGTTCCGCCAGCAGTTGCAAATCCTTTTCGTTTCTCGTTAAATTCTTCTGAACTTATAAACCCATTGTTTGGTCTGTTGACATATACAGGATATAAAGTGCTTCCCAAGGTTTCGAAAATTTTAGAAGCTTTTTGATACGTAGCAACACTTTCTTTGTTCATACTTGTTCCTAAAACAATATTTTTTAGGTCGAAATTTTCAGGTTTTGATTTTACGATTAATACTGGCGTATCACTATTTCGAACCATTTTTTCTGCGTTAGAACCTGCGAATAATCCATCTTGCGTCGTTAAACCGTGCGATCCCATAATTACTAAATCGGCACTTATTTCTTTTGCCAACGCATCTACTTCTTTGTATACTTTATGATGTTTTATCACAGGTTCTAAATTTACTCCTTGTAAATATTCTTTGTCTACAAACTCTTCAAATCGCTTTTTTGCGTAGGCGAGCATAAACATCATTTCGTTTTTATTTTCTGTTTTTGAATAAGAAACTAAAGATTCAGATAGCTCTAACATGTGTAACACATGTAATTTTGCATTGTGTTTTTTTGCTAGAATAGCGCCTGTTTCTAAAGCAAATTCAGATTGCTTTGAGAAGTCAATAGGAATAATAATATTTTTCATAATGTTAGATTTTAATTGTTTTGTTTTTGAATATTTATGGTTTCGTTCGTAGTTGTATTTTCGTTTTGCAAATATATTGTTCGTGTTGGATATGCAAGATCAATTCCTGCACTATCAAAACGCGCTTTCATGGATTCAGTTACATCGCACTTTAATTGAAAGGAATCGCTAAAATTATTAGACCAAGCCCAAGCACGAATAGTCATCGTAGAATCGTTAATTTTTATCATTGCTGTTTTAACAATTGGTTTGCCATCTGCTTTATCCAACTCTGTGCGATTATCATGAATTAAAGGATGGTTTTCACATTCTTCGCGCATTATTTTTTTTGTAAGGGCTACATCGCTATCATACGAAATCCCCATTTCTATATGCTCGCAACATTTAAGATCTCCTAAATCGTAATTGATTAGTTTTTCTTTATTGATGATTGAATTTGGAATGACAATCATTTTGTTTTCAAAATTACGAATTATGGTATGTCGCAACGTTATGTCTGTAACTGTGCCAACCATTGTATCTGTAACTTTTACCACATGCCCTATTTTGAAAGGCTTAAATCCTATGATAAAAATTCCGCCAACTACATTTGCCAAGGCTTCTTGCGACGCTACACCAGCAATTAAAGCTATAACTCCTGCGCCACCAAGTGCAGTATTTGCGACACCTCGCATAGACGGAAAAGCTAAAAGACCAAATATGATACCCACAAAGTAAATAGAAAATACTGCAACATAGCGCAAGAACTTGTAACTTGTATAGTCGTATTGATATTCTATTTTACGTTGTATGCTTTTTTTGAACCATAAGTTTGTAGTGGTTGCTGTAACGATAACAAATACAGAGAGAAAGCCTAAATAAAGTATCAGCTTTAATTTACCTAAAATAACAGTATCCATATCGCGTTCTACGAATACAAAACTTAGTGCAAATATTCCTACTACTAACCAAAGTGTATTTAGAATCCGTTTTATAAGGTCTACAGGTCTTGTTGTTTCACCAGGAAACTTCTCAGCTTCTTTTTTTACAAGCCATTTGTGTAATAATTTTGTTAAAAAACGTAACACAAATACTGTAATGATTACACTAATTGCCCAAATGATATGTGCTTTATATTTTATAAAAAATTCTTCCATTATTTATTTTTAAATGATTTTTTCACCGATGATTCCAACTAAAAAGCCAAAAGTTGCGCCAAGAGATGTCAGGTAATTATTTTCCAATTTACTTTCTGGAATGATATCGTTTATAAGCAAATATAGAATACCTCCACTTGCAAATGTCATGAGGTGTGCTGTAATTACTGGAAAATCACGTAAAAAATAATGTCCAATTAGTGCACATCCAATTCCGAAGAAACTCAATACGAAAAAAATAATGAGTGTTTTTTTTACCGAAAATCCGTTGGACACCAAGTCGCGAAACGAGTTAAACGCTTCAGGTAAATTTTGAAGTCCAATAAATACTGCTAATAAAGCTGCCATTTTAGGCTCTATAGCGAAGGTTGCTCCCAAAGCGATACTTTCTGGAATAAAATCCATCAACATTGCCATTAGTGTTGCATTTTTGCCTCCTTTTTTTGCCAAATATCTGCCTATAAACATAAAAATTAAAACACCTGCACTAAAAGATACTGCAATATCCAACACCTCCAATTCCTCCAAACCTTTAGGAATTAATACTAATGCTACAGCAGATAATATAATGCCAGCGCCAAAGGACATCATCGTATGTATGATTTCATATTTTATAGCACCTTCTTTAATATGATGGTTGAAATAATTACCCAATAAGCCGCCAATAAAGACGGTAATTCCTGCGAATCCTGAAAATAATATAAGGTTTTGTAACATGTTTGTATAAAATTATTGATTTACAATAGTTTCTAATTGTTTTATTTTTTTCTTGAATCCTTCTTTAAGCTGAATTAAATAATCTTGATAAATTGTACTAACAGATTGTTCGTTTTTAAATTTTTCAGGATTATTCTTTTTATTAAAACTATTTATTTTTTCTAGTACTTCAATTTCTTTTTTAAATAGTTCATTATACTTTTCCATAGCAGTTTTAGCATAATATTTTGATGCTTTGAAGAATCGTTTTCGCTGTCCTGATTTTGTATAATATTCAGCATATTTCAATTTCACTAATATGTTTAAATTATTGGAAACAGAGCTTTTACTTGCTCGATGCGCTTCTGTAATATCTTCAAAAGTTAAACCATCGTCTGATGCTAAAATTAGTGTGGCATAAATTCGGGATGCGAGAGGCGATAAGTCTGCCCGTTCTTCTATAACTAAACCTATATCTTCTATTAATAAACTTTGTTCTGTAGGTCTCAATTCCATAATCTTCCTTTTTCAAATTATCTATATCCTGTTAATTTTATACCACTACGGCACTTGCTGCTTTTACTTCTTCAGCAATTCCTTGTCGTACCGCTTCTTTTTATTGTGCTGCCTGATCGATTAAAATTTTATTGACTGCTTCTTTTTTAGGATTTTTAAAGAGTGATTCTTTATTAGATGTAAAACTCAAATCTGCTTGATACGTATTGGAATATAAATCTACAGGTATTTCAGAAGTTTATGTGCAACTTACGTTATATCCTGCAATTTATAAAACCAATTAAAAATTACATATTGATGATACTACCATAACTCGTTTTTTTCATATGTGGTGCTACTAATTGGCACAATCATTACGATTTGTCTTTAACACAAGAGGTTATCGTTATATATTGAATAACACCTGAAACGACACCTGCAAGAAATCCAATAATTAGTAAAGCAGTAATTAGAGAAACTTCTACAGTTCCCATATATTTTTGCCACAATACTGCCAAAGATGTTAAGACACCAAATGTTAAAAATCCATGTTTGATGGTTATTAAATTAATTAATCTAACTATTGTTATTGCATATAAACTGCTTCAAAAATAGCTAAAGGTGCACGTCTCCCAACATTCAGAGATAACACGTCATCTTTAATAGTGTAATTATCTGCAAGTTCGAACACCTTTAAAAATTCGGCTTCATTAACATTTACATCTGGACATGCTTTTAATGTTGTTAACATACCTGAAAAACGAATTCTATTCCCTTTTTCTAAAGTATATTTTCCGTTAAGTGCATTACAACCCGCAAATCCAACAACGCTATTATCTCCCGATTTTAAAGTAAAATAGATTTCACGTTCTTGGTTTTCTGCCATAGAGACGTCTTTGCCATCTAATGTTTTTAATTTCCAGTATTTTTCTACAATCTGGTCGTTGTTCATTTCTGCTTTTTTAAATGTTGCTAATGGTGCTCTTTTGGCTATGTTTAACGACAATTCTCCATTTCTTAATGTAAAATTATCAGCTGTATTGAAAATATTTAAAATTTCAGATTCGTTAATTTTAGCATCAGGGCATATCATTCGTGTTGAAGCCATTTGTGAAAATGAAATACGGTTTCCGTCCTCTAATTTATATGTTCCCATAAAAGTGTTACAACCTGAATAACCATTTACACGATTACCATCTGAGTTTAGCGTGAAGTAAATTATTTGCCCATTCTGTTCTCTGTTGCTTATATCCTTACCTTCTAATGTGGTAATGATCCATTTTGTATTTACAATTTCAGATGTGTTTCCTTTGTTAGAATCTGATGATTCTGTATTTGATTTTTTTCCTCCACTACAACTCATAATTGTTAAAGCTATTATGGTGAGGATTGTTATTTTTGTTTTCATTTTATTGAGTTTAATTTTTAAATTCTATGCAAATATACAATTAGTTCGTAATGATACGAACTAATAAGATAAAATATTGTTAAATAATCTTAATGTGCTGATCTTTAATTATTAAATGATAATTAAATTACGTGTTGTTTAGGAACAAATACTAAGAAGTACAACTTTAATTAATTAAGAATTTAACCCTTAACTATAAGCGCTATTAATTGTTTGAATCTCTTCAACCCAACTATTTTTTAAAGAGAGGCAACGTAACTCGTTGATTCGCTTTTAAATATTGAATTTACTGTATCAAATTGATACGAAACATACAGAACTAATTATTTATTAGATTCTGATTTTCAGCATTTTAAAATGTGCAACTGTGATTATTTTTCACTTTCACGAAAGTGTCTCATTTTATCGATAGTACGAGCCACAAGTTGTTCTTTCTCTACAAGATACTCTTGAAAAATATGCCCCAAAGATTCTTCATTAATGAACTTCTCTGGAAAGTACTTTTTATTATAAGAATTAATTCTACCAACCATATCCATTTCCTTGTTAATTGTATTATGATAAGCTTCTAGTGATATTAAAGAAGAATATTTTGCAAGCTTGAAATACCGTTTACGATCACCTGGTTTAGTATAAAATGTTACATAATTTAATTGGCTAAGCACATTTACATTAACAGAAGTAGAACTTTTACTTGCCTGTATAACTTCTCTTATTTCCTCAAAAGTTAACCCATCGTAAGAAGAAAGAATAAGTAATGCATAAATTCTAGAAGCTAATGGCGAAAGGTTTAATTGTTCTTCTATCGCTAATCCAATAGTTTCAATAAGCTGTTCTTTTTCTTTTTTATGAGACATGGCATTTTTTAAATTAATACAAAAATAGAGTTAGTTCGTATACTGTCGAACTAAAATCAATAAAATTTCTTTAATTCTAAATTACTGGTTTGGTTTAAATTATAAAAATCAAAAATTAAGCTAAGTATTTCTAACATTTTAATCTATTGTATCACACCTTTTATATAAAGTCTTGTTTTTACGAACTAATCGGTAAACAAGTGAGATGAATTTGAAGCATGTAATTTTTTTAGCTGTGGTATTTATTTTCCCCTTGTTGAGTTATACCCAAAATGATACTATTGTTGCGAACAATGATAATATTATTATTGGCGAGATAAAAGAAATGAATAAAGGTGTTCTCAAAATTGAAACGAGTTATAGTAATCGTGATTTTTCTATTGAATGGCTTGAAATTAAACGTATTTATTCAGAAACCGAGTTTTTGATTTCTACTACAAATGGGAATCGCTACAACGAAAATTTACGCATCTTGAACCCAAAAGAAGTTATTATTTTCAGTCAAAAAGGCACACTTGCAAATGTAAGTTTGAAAGACATTGTTTTTTTGAAAACCATAAAATCTAAATTTTGGGATAGAATTTCGGCTGCTGTATCGCTTGGTTATAATTTTACAAAGTCTAATAATTTCAGACAGTTTAGTTTGCGAAGTAACTTGGGGTATCAATCAAAAAATTGGTCAATATATGCGAGTTATAACGGGATTGCTTCTAATAGGAATGATGCAGAAACTGTAAAGCGAACTGATGCTTCTTTGTCGTATCGCTATTTTTTACGAAATGATTGGTTTCCACTAGCAGAAGTTAATTGGTTATCCAATACGGAGCAAAATATTAAATTACGAACGGTTTCCAAATTAGGTATTGGTAAATTCATTAAGAGAACAAACGCGCTACATTGGGGAATTCAAGTTGGAGCTTCTTATAATAACGAGAGTTTTACAGATGCGACAATTAGTTCACAAAATAGTTTGGAAGGTTTTATAGGTTCAGAACTTAATTTATATGATGTCGGAGATATTAGTCTACTAACAAAGGTTATTGCATATCCAGGAATTACTGAATCTGGACGATTACGTTTGGATGCTATGTTAGATGTACAATATGATTTACCACTCGATTTCTTTATAAAACTAGGATTTACAGTTAATTACGATAACGAATCGGTAGTTTTAGGTAGCAAATATGATTATATTTTCCAAACCTCATTTGACTGGAAATTGTAGTGAAGGTAAGTTCGCGAGTCATTAATATTTAATACTAATAATTTCAAGAAGACTCTTTGTTGTTGGTAATTCGAGTTCTATTTGTTCTCCAACTTTTCTATTTATTATTTTCTTGGCGAGAGGCGATACAAATGAGATTTTTTCTTGATCGATATTGGCTTCGTCAACACCTACAATTTGAAATGTTTGTAAGGTATTTGTTTTTAAATTTTTTAAAGCGACTACAGCACCAAACCGGACTTCATTTTTGTATTGGTTGCTTACAACAATAACTTTAGCTGTAGAAATTCTAGTTTCTAATTGTACTAGTTTTGCATTGATAGTATTAGTTGTAATTCGTAATTCTTTTTCAGAAGAAATAGTTAAGGTTGATCTTTCATTAATTAACTGTTTTTTTTCTTCTAATAAAGCATTATATCCTAATTGTGTGACGTAATTGGTAACGCCTTGAGGTAAATCGGCTCTTGGTGATACAAAAGGAATTTCTTCCTGATCGTCTTCTTTTACAAATCCTCTACTCATGATTTATTTCATTTTAATGACAACTTTTCCTTTAGTTCTTCCTTTATCAACATAAAGTACAGCATTTATTGCATCTTCAAAAGGAAATACTTTGTCAATATTAGTTTTTACTTTTCCTGTTTCTACAAGATTAGTTACGGCATTTAATTGGTTGGTATTTGCTCTCATAAAAAGCAAACTGTAATATGCAGATTTTAATTTTATTTGTTTTGTGACTTTACGTCTTTTCCATGCTAAATAGAGTTTGGCAAAGAAATTTAGTTTCATTCGGTTGGCAGTTTCTTTATCAACTGGGCCAACAAGCGATATTACTTTTCCACCATTTTTAATTACTTTAAAAGCATCTTCGGTATATTCATTTCCTAGTGTGTCTAAAACCATATCAGCATCTTTTACAATGGTTTTGTAATCTTCAGTTTTATAATCGATTACACGATCTGCTCCAAGTGCTTTAACCCATTCTACATTATCTGTACTTGTAGTTGTATACACATAAGCTCCTTTTGCCTTTGCTAGTTGAATTGCCAAAGAACCAACTCCACCAGAACCTGCATGAATTAGTATTTTATTACCTGATTCTAGCTTGCCTCGTTTTAATACTTGTGAAGCAGTGAGGCTAACCAATGGTAAACTTGCAGCTTCTTCAAAACTGATGTTTTTTGGTTTTAAGCTTACTATATTTTCTTTTACTGAAACAAATTCAGCAAAAGAACCTTGCTTGGCTACATAAGCATACACTTCGTCTCCAATATTAAGATTGCTAACATTCTCACCTTTCTCAACAATTTTACCACTTACGTCATAGCCCATTGTTGCTGGCAAGGTATATTTGCCTAATCCTTTTAATTTACCATTTACAACCTTAATGTCTAATGGATTTACACTAACGGCAAAACTTTCAATTAAAACTTCATCCTTGTTAATAGTTGGTTTTTCAATTTCAGAAAATATAATACTTTCTGAGATTTCGCCATAACTAATATGTTGTATTGCTTTCATTTTCATTTTTTTTGTTAAATAATTTCCATATCAATATTGCTAAAATAGCACCTAATGTTGGAGCCGTAATATAAATCCAAAGTGCTGTCATATTTCCAGATATAATTGCTGGCGCAAAGCTTCTCGCTGGATTAAATGAGCCACCTGAAATTGGGCCCGCAAATAGAATAATTCCAGTAACAACTAATCCAATTATAAGACCTGCAATAGCTGAAAATTCTTTTTTTGAAGTGATTCCTAAAATAGTAAGCATTAAAAAGAAAGTTAATACCATTTCTATTATAAATGATTGTAACAGTTCGCCAGATGGCAATGTTGCTCCTAATGTTGAACTTTCTGGAAAAATAAATTTTAATAAAACACTTGCTATAATTGCTCCAATGATTTGAGCGATTATATAAAATGAAGCATCTTTTTTTGTTATAACCTTTTCTATTGTTAGCGCAATAGTGACCGATGGATTTATATGAGCGCCAGATATGTTACCGAAAATATAAATTACTGCCATCACTATAATACCAAATGCTAAAGAGATGCCTACTAAACCTAAGATTCCATCGGTTTGTTGATTTACAATTATAGCTCCAGTTCCACAAAAAACTAAAGCAAACGTGCCAATAAATTCGGCTAAATATCTTCTTAAATCATTATTCTTCATTGTTATTTTCATCTTTATTTAGACTTAAAAACTTTAAACCTAGAGCCAAAAGAACAATTGAAATAGGAAGTATTACAATTTCCCATTTAAGATTATCGATATTCACAAATACCACTTCAAGAAATTTTACAAAAAGAATAATAACAATAACTTCGGCAAGGACATTTTTTAGATGACCAATATTTGGTGTTCTAATCCATTTTAAGACACCATTTCCATCATCATACTTTTTGTTTGAAATAAATAAAGTGTAAACTCCATGAGCAAAAATGAAAAGCACCAATGCTATTAAAAATGTATCTAAAGATTTAATGAGATATGTTGTCGCTATATCGGCTGTATGTAAATGTGCTTTGTCTTTTGGAATGTAATCGAAAAGAACAACTCTAAATGCATTAATGGTTTTTAAAGCACCAACTACAAAAAGTAGAAGCGAGCCAAGAAGTGAGCCTATAATTGCAATCCAGCTTATATAACGGAACAAATAGAATGTTTTTTTCATAATTAGTTGATTTAAAAAAGAGGGTAATTAATCATAATTATCCTCTTTTTAGTTTGTGTTTTAGATAGCTGTAGCTCCAGCTTCTGCAACTGCGTGATCATTTTCAACTGAACTTCCACTCACTCCAATAGCTCCAATGATTTCGCCATCTTTGTTTTTAATTGGCACACCACCTGGAAAAGTAATAAGTCCGTTATTAGAATGTTCAATATTATATAAAGGACCAGCAGGTTGAGACAATTCTCCAATAATACCTGTATTCATATCAAAATAACGGGCTGTTTTCGCTTTTTTAATAGAGATGTCAAGTGAACCTAACCAAGCGCCATCCATTCTTCCAAATGCTACCAAATTTGCTCCTGCATCTACAATTGCGATGTTCATTTTTGTGTCTAATGATGTAGATTTTTGTTTTGCAACTGAAATCATTTTTTCAGCCTGTGCTAATGTAATATTCATAATTTTATGTTTTAGTATTGTTTTTAGTATGATACAAATGTACTATGAGAGTCATTATATCGTATTACTAAAACAGTTCAATAACTTATGAAAAAAGGTCAGGTTTTACGTTGAAAATAGAGATATTATGAAGTTTCACTTGGATTGAATCCAAATTTATTTTTAAAAGCTATGCTGAAGTTTGAAAGGTTATTGTAGCCAAAATCTAAATAGATTTCAGAAGGTTTTAATTTTCCTAGTTCTAAAGTTTCTTTTGCTTTTTGAAGTCGTTTGTCTTGTAACCATTTCCCAGGAGATACTTTGTATTCTTTGATAAAATAACGCTTAAAGGTAGACAGACTCATACTGCATAAAAATGCAATTTCTTCTAATTTTAAATTAGAATGTATTTTACTTTCTACAATTTTTTTAATAAGTGAAGTTTCAGTAGCTATTAATGAATGTAAATAAAGTTCAAATTCTCTTCCATATTTCTGAATTAAATACAACATTAATTCTTCAAACTTTACAGAAAGTAGGTTCTCCATAAAAATTGGTGGAGCACTACTAATGGCAGATAATGAATTCAAATAGGATATGATATATGTATCATTTGCAATTATAAAATATGGAGTTTCGCCTTCTACAATTCTTGGGTTTTCAGAATGCTTATCTAGAAAATATTTTAGCTTACTTTCTGAAAAAAAGAAAAGTTTACAATAATAAATTGCATCTGTATCTAATAACTCTGTCCATAGCCAATTGCCTTTTTTGAGTAATAGTGATTGGTCTTTATTTACTGCAACTGCTGTTCCTGCAAAATGTACTTGTTTTTTGCCAATTTGTAAAAAACTAAACATATTCATCCCTAAATTGACTTTACTTTTAACAACATCATTATTCATTTTGAAGTCGTAAACAAATAAATCAGGGTTTACTTTTTTATCCTTAATGTAGATTTCAGGTATGTTTTCTATTGACATCTAGGTTTTTTTAGCTTACAGTAACGTGTTTAAACACCTAATTTAACAAATTACAACCGAATAGAAAATCCTCGCTGATTTTTTGAGTATATTTTATAAAATAATCACCGAAAGTGTTTGCGATTTAGGATTGAAATTATTTTGCTTGTGCTTCTTTATTTTTCTTTTCTTCTAATTCAATATCTCTTGCAGATGAAAGTGCACTTGCAATTAAACCAGTCGGAATTGTAATGATTCCTAAACCAATAAGTAGCATTACAAAAGTAAACACTCTACCACCTAAAGTTATTGGGTAAATATCTCCATAACCAACTGTGGTAAGCGTTATGATAGCCCACCAAAGACTATGGAAGATAGAAGCAAATTGTTCGGGTTGTGCTTCATTTTCAAAATAATAAATACCTGCTGCGGAAAGGAAAATAAATATACCAGTTAAAATAAAAAATAACGTAAGTTCTGGACGTATAATTCTCAAGGCAATGGCAAACCTTCTAATTGCATTGTTATATTTCGATATCCTAAGCGCACTAATGATTCTGAAAATACGCAAAGCTCTAATAGCTCTTAAATCAAATTGTTTTGCGAATAAGAATGGTAGAATTGCAAGTAAGTCTATAATACCGTAGAAACTAAATATGTACTTCAATTTATTTTTGGTAATATAGATCCTTGCAAAATATTCTATTGTAAAAACGACATAACAAACATTATTTATAATATCTAAAGTTTGTACCCAAAAAGGGGATAAGTTTGGAAGTGTACCAAAACAATATACCACAATAGAAAGAAGAATTAGTATTTGTATTGTAATATCAAAGAGTCGTCCAGATTTGGTATCATTATCCTCTATGATTTTCCGTATTCTTTCTTTGGTCGTAACGTTTAAGTTGTGAACCGCTTCAGTAGTTTTGTTAACGACGTTATTTTTTTTCATTTTCTGATTGATAATACTTTTACAAAGCTAAAAATATCTATACATAAAAAAAGAATTATTATTACTTTCTACACTTCGGAAAAGAATTCGTGACATATTGTTTTTATATTGAACCTACATTAATTAGACAACATATTTCAGCTCACTATTGAAAAAACATCAAACTAATTTTAATTATTTTAAAGAGTAAACTCTAAACTTTCTTTTGCTAATTGACAAGAAGGAAAACGATTTTGACACATTTTTTCTATATTTCCTGAAAAGATATCGTCATGCGACGGATCATGATGTGTAAGCACTAAATTTTTGACATTTGCTTTTTCTGCCGTTGTCATTGCTTGATTGAAACTACTATGTAATTCCAATTCTTCGTCTGTGTATTGCGCATCGTGAATTAATAAATCTGCATTTTTACAAAAATCAACCACTTTCAGATCTATTTCTTTTCCATGTTCTATCTATTTTTCAAATCAATGTCGCCAACTATAAGTCTACATATTTCCACATTTCTTAAAAAAGCATACGCTATAAATTGAATGAATTTTATAAGATACGGGTCTTTTTGATCTATATATTCACGCATCATTTTGATTTCAGCGTCTGAGTATGCTTTGTGCTTTTAATGTTGTCTAGTTTTTGCTGTTCTAGCCAAGCAACAAAACGTTTAAGATGTCCTCTTAATGTTATTTTTGCACGATTTGATAAGATAATGGTAGCTTTTATTTTAGTGTTAAATGTAATGCTTTCTTAGTAGTGTACTTGTTAGGTTATACTTATTTTTCTAATTCCGTGGTTTTAGCTTTTTCAAGTTTCTCAATTTTAGCTTCAGTAACTTTGTAGTTTTCATAAGGACTATACCCTTGAGATAAAAGATTTTTTAAGGCTGATTTAAAAGCCATTAATATTTCGAGATGTTCGCATTTGGTTTTAAATCGATTTGCCCCTTTGTAAATAGCAGGTTGCCTTTTCAGTTTTCCGGTCTCAGGATCACGATAGGAGTAGTACACATACCAACGTTTGTTTAAATCGCCACCAGCATCATAGATTTTAGGATCAGAAAATTGCCTTTGACCAGTCAAATTGTATTCGATAACGTATTCATTTTTTAAAATTTCATTAAAACTAAATATAATAAATGGGTTTTCTAAAAAGAGTAAACACACGTGAATACTGACTTTTCTGTTTTATCTGATTATTTTCACTTCTTAAGCTAAGGTACAGCTATCCGCAGTCACTTTTTCCTCTCAGTCTTCGAGTTCCTGAGACTTCTAGCAAAAGAGCTCCAACATTGTTCCTATCACTAACGCGAGAAAACCATTCAATATGTACACAAAATAATGTATTTTTGAACTATGGAATTTATCAAAACAACGGAACTGGATTCGAAATACAATCATCTTGAAAAAATGAGCGTATCGGAACTATTAATCAACATAAATACTGAGGATAAAATAGTTCCGTTGGCGGTTGAAAGAGTAATTCCTGAAATAGAAAACTTAGTTTTCAATATTGTAACTCGAATGAAAAATGGCGGGCGATTGTTCTACATTGGCGCTGGCACAAGCGGAAGACTCGGAATTGTTGACGCTTCAGAATGTCCACCAACATTTGGTGTTCCGCATGAATTAGTCGTAGGAATCATTGCTGGTGGCGATATAGCTATCAGAAAAGCAGTAGAATTCGCCGAAGATGATACGGAACAAGGTTGGATAGATTTACAAGAACAAAAAATCTCACAAAACGATACTGTTATTGGAATTGCTGCCTCTGGAACAACTCCATATGTAATTGGAGCATTGAAAAAATGTAATAAATATGATATTTTGACAGGTTGTATTACATGTAATCACAATAGTCCATTATCAACTGTCTCAAAACATCCAATAGAAGTTATTGTCGGTTCCGAATTTGTAACAGGAAGCTCTAGAATGAAAGCCGGAACTGCACAAAAATTGGTGCTCAATATGATTTCTACCGCAGTCATGATACAACTAGGTAAAATCAAAGGAAATAAAATGGTTGATATGCAACTCAGCAATCACAAACTAGTTGATAGAGGCGTAAAAATGATTATGTCCGAACTACAGGTTTCATCAGAAGAAGCAAAAAAATTATTAGAACAACATAAAAATGTGCGATTAGCAATCTCTAATTATGACAAAAAGAACAAATAAAGAAGTATTAGCAAAAGGAATAAAACTCATGGCAGGATCGCTAGTATGCATGTTTGCTGGACCAATTATCTTGCATTCAGCGTTTAAAAACCAAGAGCATTCATTATACATTCCTGTATTAATAGTTGGACTTCTAGTTGCCGCTGGAGCAATTATATTAGCATTTAAAGGTATGCGTAAAATAATGAATTCTATATTTTAGCTTGCTTTTGAATTTTTCAAAGCTGCGTTTGGTATTGTTTGGTTATATCCGAAATTTTCATCTACAATAACGATATCTAAACGATCCATATAATATACCCAAAATTGCATAATGATGAACCGTATGAGATTTGCTTGAGTTAGCAATGCTCTCAAGGTATAATATTGCAAAGTAATATTTCCATCTCATAAATTATCTTCAACATATAATAGCAAATTCAAAACTACTGAGTTAAAATTTTTTAACTTATTAGCAATGCAATCTCAGAAATTACAAAATCACAATCATTTTCCATATGTTGATCTCGCTCTGGAGAAGTCAAATCTACATGACGTTTTTCAAATCCCATGAAAATATAATTATAAAAGTCAAAATGTGGCGGACCTTGGCTCAACACAAAAAGTTGTGGAGTAGATAAAATTAGTTGAACTTTGATTTTTTAAATTATTTCTATTTTGGACACCTCAATTGATATTGTTAAATTATTATTACCAGAAGTTCTTGTTGACTATTTTAAGCTTACAAAACATGAAGTTAAACAAGGAGAACTTCATTTCTATTTTACAGAATTAAACCATGTTCCACAAGAGTTTAAAGACGTTAAACTAACCTCCAAAGGTTTCTTTGCTGAAGCTACTGTTCAAGATTTCCCAATACGTGGAAAAAATGTTTATCTGCATATAATTAGACGGCGTTGGCTCAATGAATCTTCTAAAAAAGTAATCACAAGAGATTGGCAATTGGTAGCAAAAGGCACTAGAATCACTAGTGAATTTGCTGCTTTTTTAAAAGACATCAGTCAGTAATAACCCAACTAGCACAAGCTTTGTAGCAAATTTTTACGGCGTAAAACCTAGAAGCTTACAAAGACAATATAAAGACTCTCTAAGTGATTTTAAGCAATGGAATCAAAAGCCACATGCTAAACAATGGTTATTATTTATGAAAAATATTGGAGCATATATTTCAATAGATGAAACAGCCTTTTCTAATGGAGATTTATATACTATCGTTACCAATAAAAAAGCAAAAGGAAAAAAAGGCGCTATCATAGCTATGGTTAAAGGAACTAAAGCAGAAACAGTTATAAAAATACTTCATAAAATTCCATTAAAACAACGAAAGAAAAGTCAAAGAAGTAACGCTGGATATGGCTGGAAACATGGGACTCATTGTTAAAAAATCGTTCCCAAATGCTACCCTGGTCATAGATCGATTCCACGTGCGAAAATTAGCTTCAGACGCATTATAAGAAATTAGAATAAAACACAGATGGGAAGCCCTTG
Organism: Kordia antarctica; assembly: GCF_009901525.1. Taxonomy (NCBI): domain Bacteria; kingdom Pseudomonadati; phylum Bacteroidota; class Flavobacteriia; order Flavobacteriales; family Flavobacteriaceae; genus Kordia; species Kordia antarctica. Next base: position 5,433,929 of record NZ_CP019288.1, on the reverse strand, counting down.
ATAGTGAAAATGATGCCATAGAAAACGCAAGAAACAATTCCTTAAAATATACGCCAAAACTACTACCAAATGGAGATACACTTAAACAATTACTAGCTAGAAGTCGATATTTACTATACAAATCAAGTAGCAAATGGACTGATAATCAATCTAAAAGAGCAGACATACTTTTTGAACTATATCCTGATTTAGAAAAAGCATACAATTTATGTCAAAACCTATCTTGGATATTCAATAATACAAAAGATAAAACTTCCGCTTTAATAAGACTTGCTAAATGGGATGAAAAAGTAAGACAAGCAAAGTTCAAGAGCTTCAATAGCATTGCTAGAAACCATGTCTATACACTATCAAAATATACTCAACTATTTTGATAATAGAAGTACAAATGCTTCAGCAGAATCCTTTAATGCTAAAATAAAAGCTTTTAGAGCACAGTTTAGAGGTATTAGAAACGTAAAATTCTTTCTTTTTAGAACTCACTACAATTTTTGCATAATCCTAAAATCCCACAACTTTTGGACTTGATCCGCTTAAGAATCATCCTCAAAAGCTAAAAAAGAGGGCATAAAAAAAACCCTTATCTTTTTATGGATAAGGGTTTTAAAAAAAGGCGGCGACATACTCTCCCACATTTCTGCAGTACCATCTGCGCTAATGGGCTTAACTTCTCTGTTCGGAATGGTAAGAGGTGAGCCCCATTGCTATAACCACCTTAAGCTTTAGTTCCCAACTTGATTGGGAATCTGTTGCCATTTGTAATGAAGTAGTCTTTAAAATACCAACTACACCACAATTAGCAACCAATATCTTAACATATTGAGATAAAAAAGAGTTAAATAAATAACAAGAGCCAGTACATAAGCCTACGGGTAATTAGTACTACTCGGCTATGACATTACTGCCTTTACACCTATAGCCTATCAACGTGGTAATCTCCCACGACCCTTTAAAGAAATCTCATCTTGTGGTGGGTTTCGCGCTTATATGCTTTCAGCGCTTATCCCTTCCCAACGTAGCTACCCAGCAATGCTCCTGGCGGAACAACTGGTACACCAGAGGTTAGTCCAACTCGGTCCTCTCGTACTAGAGTCAGATCCACGCAAATTTCTAACGCCCACAGCAGATAGAGACCGAACTGTCTCACGACGTTCTGAACCCAGCTCGCGTGCCACTTTAATGGGCGAACAGCCCAACCCTTGGGACCTTCTCCAGCCCCAGGATGTGACGAGCCGACATCGAGGTGCCAAACCCCCCCGTCGATGTGAGCTCTTGGGGGAGATCAGCCTGTTATCCCCGGAGTACCTTTTATCCTTTGAGCGATGGCCCTTCCATGCGGAACCACCGGATCACTATGCTCTTGTTTCCAACCTGATCGACCTGTATGTCTCTCAGTCAAGCACCCTTATGCCATTGCACTCTACGCACGGTTACCAAGCGTGCTGAGGGTACCTTTAGAAGCCTCCGTTACTCTTTTGGAGGCGACCACCCCAGTCAAACTACCCACCACGCACTGTTCCTCTCGCGAGGTTAGGCTTCAGATAAGCAAAGGGTGGTATTTCAACAACGACTCCACACAACCTAGCGATTGCATTTCATAGTCTCCCACCTATCCTACACATTACTTATCCAAAGTCAATACGAAGCTATAGTAAAGGTTCACGGGGTCTTTTCGTCCCGCTGCGGGTAATCGGCATCTTCACCGATACTACAATTTCACCGAGCTCATGGCTGAGACAGTGTCCAGATCGTTGCACCATTCGTGCAGGTCGGAACTTACCCGACAAGGAATTTCGCTACCTTAGGACCGTTATAGTTACGGCCGCCGTTTACTGGGGCTTCAATTCAGATCTTCGCGCAAGCGCTAAACCCTCCTCTTAACCTTCCAGCACCGGGCAGGTGTCAGGCCTTATACATCATCTTTCGATTTAGCAAAGCCCTATGTTTTTGATAAACAGTCGCCTGGACCTTTTCACTGCGGCCCATCCGAAGATGGGCGACCTTTCTCCCGAAGTTACAGGTCGATTTTGCCTAGTTCCTTAGCCATGAATCTCTCGAGCACCTTAGAATTCTCATCCCAACTACCTGTGTCGGTTTGCGGTACGGGCTGCTTCACTCGGTTTTCTTGGAAGTCGATTTGCTAGATTATCAGCGCGGCCGTAGCCTTACTGTACTATCGAGGTGTTACCACTCTCTTCAACGCACTATTCCGTCAGTGCGCACTAACTTTTCGCCTCCGTCACTTTTAGTGTGAGCAGGTACAGGAATATTAACCTGTTGTCCATCCACTACCCCTTTCGGGTTCGCGTTAGGTCCCGACTAACCCTCAGCTGATTAGCATAGCTGAGGAAACCTTAGTCTTTCGGTGTGCGGGTTTCTCGCCCGCATTATCGTTACTTATGCCTACATTTTCTTTTCTATCCGCTCCAGCAGTCCTTACAGACCACATTCTGCGCAAATAGAATGCTCCCCTACCACTCCATTGGAGTCCATAGCTTCGGTAATATACTTATGCCCGATTATTATCCATGCTCGACCGCTCGACTAGTGAGCTGTTACGCACTCTTTAAATGAGTGGCTGCTTCCAAGCCAACATCCTAGCTGTCTAGGCAGTCAAACCTCGTTTATTCAACTTAGTATATATTTGGGGACCTTAGCTGATGGTCCGGGTTCTTTCCCTCTCGGACATGGACCTTAGCACCCATGCCCTCACTGCATTACATCATTTTATAGCATTCGGAGTTTGTCAGGAATTGGTAGGCGGTGAAGCCCCCGCATCCAATCAGTAGCTCTACCTCTATAAAACTAATAATACGCTGCACCTAAATGCATTTCGGGGAGTACGAGCTATTTCCGAGTTTGATTGGCCTTTCACCCCTACCCACAGGTCATCCGAACACTTTTCAACGTATATCGGTTCGGGCCTCCACTGTGTGTTACCACAGCTTCACCCTGCCCATGGGTAGATCACACGGTTTCGCGTCTACCACTACTAACTATAGCGCCCTATTCAGACTCGCTTTCGCTACGGCTCCACACCTTAAGTGTTTAACCTTGCTAGCAACGGTAACTCGTAGGCTCATTATGCAAAAGGCACGCCGTCACACATAAATGCGCTCCGACCGCTTGTAAGCGTATGGTTTCAGGGTCTATTTCACTCCCTTATTCAGGGTTCTTTTCACCTTTCCCTCACGGTACTAGTTCACTATCGGTCTCTCAGGAGTATTTAGCCTTAGCGGATGGTCCCGCCAAATTCACACAGGGTTACACGTGCCCCGCGCTACTCAGGATACCACTATCAATAACTTACCTTACCTATACGGGACTATCACCCTCTTTGGTCTGTCTTTCCAAACAGTTCTAATTTAGTAAGCATCAAATATCGTGGTCCTACAACCCCAATATTGCCGTAACAACATTGGTTTGGGCTATTCCGCGTTCGCTCGCCACTACTAGCGGAATCACTTTTGTTTTCTTCTCCTCCGGGTACTTAGATGTTTCAGTTCTCCGGGTTCGCCTCCTTGCGGATACTATATCTTCAATATAGTGGGTTGCCCCATTGGGAGATCTACGGATCAATCAGTATGTGCCTGTCCCCGTAGCTTTTCGCAGCTTATCACGTCCTTCATCGCCTCTGAGAGCCTAGGCATTCCCCATACGCCCTTAATTAGCTTATTGTACTTTTGTCTCTTTATTATTTTTATTCACTCGAAGATTAAAATATTAATCTCGTTTCTCTTTTATCTCAATATGTCAATGAACTTTCTATACCCAACTTGATTGGGTATCTCATCTTAGTTATTGCTAACATTGATGAGATTCCCGATTGCTCGGAAACTTGGTGGAGAATATCGGAGTCGAACCGATGACCTCCTGCGTGCAAGGCAGGCGCTCTAGCCAGCTGAGCTAATCCCCCATTTCTGTAAGTTAACAGTCCACAGTCTGCAATATGCAGTCGCTTGTTGCCGACTTTTGGGTGGATAGTCTTCTTCTAGAATTTCCTCTAATACTTTAAGTAGTTGTAGTCTCAGGCAGACTCGAACTGCCGACCTCTACATTATCAGTGTAGCGCTCTAACCAGCTGAGCTATGAGACTCTACTTGTATTATGTTCAATTTCTTAATTAACAGCTAAGTAAAAACAACTCTTTTAAATTCTAATTTATCTTCGTCGCTCTAGAAAGGAGGTGTTCCAGCCGCACCTTCCGGTACGGCTACCTTGTTACGACTTAGCCCCAGTTACCAGTTTTACCCTAGGCAGCTCCTTACGGTCACCGACTTCAGGTACCCCCAGCTTCCATGGCTTGACGGGCGGTGTGTACAAGGCCCGGGAACGTATTCACCGGATCATGGCTGATATCCGATTACTAGCGATTCCAGCTTCACGGAGTCGAGTTGCAGACTCCGATCCGAACTGAGATAGGTTTTGTAGATTCGCTCCCTCTTGCGAGGTGGCTGCTCTCTGTACCTACCATTGTAGCACGTGTGTAGCCCAGGACGTAAGGGCCGTGATGATTTGACGTCATCCCCACCTTCCTCACGGTTTGCACCGGCAGTCTTGTTAGAGTCCCCACCACTACGTGCTGGTAACTAACAACAGGGGTTGCGCTCGTTATAGGACTTAACCTGACACCTCACGGCACGAGCTGACGACAACCATGCAGCACCTTGTAAAGTGTCCGAAGAAAAAGGTATCTCTACCCCTGTCACTCTACATTTAAGCCCTGGTAAGGTTCCTCGCGTATCATCGAATTAAACCACATGCTCCACCGCTTGTGCGGGCCCCCGTCAATTCCTTTGAGTTTCAATCTTGCGATCGTACTCCCCAGGTGGGTCACTTATCACTTTCGCTTAGCCACTCAGACCGAAGTCCAAACAGCTAGTGACCATCGTTTACGGCGTGGACTACCAGGGTATCTAATCCTGTTCGCTCCCCACGCTTTCGTCCCTCAGCGTCAGTATATAATTAGTGATCTGCCTTCGCAATCGGTATTCTATGTAATATCTATGCATTTCACCGCTACACTACATATTCTAACCACTTCATTATAACTCAAGTTATTCAGTATCAAAGGCAATTTTACAGTTGAGCTGCAAACTTTCACCTCTGACTTAAACAACCGCCTGCGGACCCTTTAAACCCAATGATTCCGGATAACGCTTGGATCCTCCGTATTACCGCGGCTGCTGGCACGGAGTTAGCCGATCCTTATTCGTAGAGTACCGTCAAACAAATACACGTATCTGCGTTTCTTCCTCTATAAAAGTAGTTTACAACCCATAGGGCAGTCTTCCTACACGCGGCATGGCTGGATCAGAGTCGCCTCCATTGTCCAATATTCCTCACTGCTGCCTCCCGTAGGAGTCTGGTCCGTGTCTCAGTACCAGTGTGGGGGATCCCCCTCTCAGGGCCCCTATCTATCGCGGTCTTGGTAAGCCGTTACCTTACCAACTAACTAATAGAACGCATGACCATCTAATACCGATAAATCTTTAACTATAAATCTATGCAGATTCACAGTACTATGGGGTATTAATCCAAATTTCTCTGGGCTATCTCCCTGTATTAGGTAGGTTTCATACGCGTTACGCACCCGTGCGCCGGTCGTCAGCAAGTAGCAAGCTACCTCTGTTACCCCTCGACTTGCATGTGTTAAGCCTGCCGCTAGCGTTCATCCTGAGCCAGGATCAAACTCTTCATCGTTGTTTTTTAATATATCTTCAACTTAGAAAAATTGTCATTCTCAAAAGATGTTCTTACTTATGTTTATTTATTATTTTGTCTCCAAAATAATTGCTGCTAATCAATATGTCAATGAACTCTTAATTCTCTATTTATATACTCCGAAAAGTTTCCCTCTCAAAGCGGGTGCAAATATAAAACCCTTTTTTGTTTCTAACAAAACTTTTTTAAGATTTTTTTTCGAAGCTGTATTTTCAAACTTCTTGCCTCTTTTTAATCAGTCTTTTATTATTAGAACAGTACTAAATCCGTTGCCGTTTTTAGCGGATGCAAACATACAACCTTTTTATATATTCCAAAAAAATATTTTAAACTATTTTTTATAAAATCTTTACTCATTATCTTATCAGAACTTCATCTAAAACTATCCGTTTTAGCGGGTGCAAATATAAAAACCATTTCCAAACTTCCTAACCTTTTTATGCCTTTTTTTTTACTTTGTTTTGGTGATGTTTGTAACAAGCTATTGTGTCGCACTTTACATCTGAAAAGTTTTTTGTTTTTTGTTGATTCGTTGTTTGTTGATTTGTTAATTTGGTTGTCTGTTGATTTGTTACTTCGCTGCTTGCCTGTTCTAAACTCGGGTTAACGATGGAGCCGTTGTTGGAACTCTTGGGAGATCGTTGCTTTTTCTAAAGGGTTTTGCATTCCTATAGATATAGTGTTACCTTAATTTGGTTTTGAAACTCCAAACTTATCTCCCAAAGCGACTGGCGAGAGCTGTCCCCTTTCATAAGAAGCTAAAATAACTGATAAATGACATCAAAACCAGTATTCACGTGTGTTTTCTCTATTTTGAAAACCAATTTTTTATGTCTACATTTAATGAAATTTTACAAAATGAATACGTTATCGAATACAATTTGAAAGCAAAGAAAGATTATTCACAGCCAAAGATTTATGATGCTAATGGCGATTTAAGCAAACGCTGGTACGTGTATTACTCCTACCGAGAGCCTAAAACAGATAAACTTAAAAGACAGCCACCTATATATAAAGGAGCAAATCGATTTGATACTAAAGCAGAACGCCTTGAAATTTTAATGGCGTACAAGCTTGCATTGAAAAAGTTGTTATCACAAGGATATAGTCCTTATGAAAATTATAAGGTTACCGAAGCCAAGATTGAAAAAATTGAAAAGGAAGCAGTAAAAGACAAAAGTTTACTGCCAAAGACAAATGAATATACGGTTAGAGAAGCATTGATTTTTGCCCTTGAACAGAAACTCCCCTATTTGTCAAGACGTGGTAAAATAAATATTAAAGGAAATTTAAAACGCTTTTTAACTTGGCTAGAAGATCAAAAATTAGATACCATTACTATAAAGGAGCTAAAACGCCGAGAAGTTTCAACTTTTTTGAACACGATTAAGAAGTATGATAAGCATCGAAATTTAACAGAACAGCCCGTGAATGCAAAAACACGTAATGGATATAGAACTTCGTTGTCTTCACTTTTTAGTCAATTGGTAAGTGATGATATTGTAGAATACAATATTATTACAGCTATTAAGAAATTAAAAGAAAATCCTAAGAAACATAAATCATATACAGACTCGCAAATTAGAGTAATGCGTGAGTATATGGATAGCAATGATCCCTACCTTAGAAAGTTCACACAGTTTATTGCTTACGCTTTTTTGAGAAATGTGGAAGTATGCCGACTCAAAGTTGGAGACATTGATTTAGATAATAGACGCTTGTATGTACAAACTAAAACGGAAGCACAGGAAGTTGTTCCTATTATTGAAAGTCTAGCAAAGGTTATTGAGCAAATGGAACTTCACAAATATAAATCAACTGATTTTATTTTTTCAGATAGCGAAACTTGTGGACAATGGAATGTTTCTGAAAAGACTAAAACCAATCATTTTTATGATCGTTTCGCTATTATGAAAAAGGAATTACAACTTGACACCGATCAAACTTTATATTCTTTTAAGCATACTGCCGCATCCAATTTGTATAATTCTTTAGCTTCTGAGGGAAAAGCAGATGAACAAGTACTTACTGAACTGATGAGTTTTACAAGACATAAGACTAAATCGCAACTTCGTAAGTATTTGAGAGGTATTGGTGCTTCACTAGCAAAAGATTATTCTAATAAATACACCATTGATTTTTAAATTTAAAAAAAGCACTCATCGCTAAGCAATAAGTTGTTCCTGTATGAACTTATTGCTTAGCGATGCCTTTTTTTATTGCATCAGACGTATTTTAAAAAAACGTTCAGTTTTGCAACCTAATTTTCCAAAACTCGCATTTTGCACTTTTATTCCATCTTAATTTACGACCAAAAACATAGGAAAAGGATTTCTATTCTTTCTATTTTACTTCAATTTCATTAAAAATTTCAAAAAAATAGATTTTTTTCAAAGATTCTCATCTCTTTGAAGACTGAAATTTCATAAATCTTCTTTTCTAGATCAAAAAAAGTTCCTCCTGATTTTTTAATTTAACTTTTTTAATCATAAAAGCATGATTTTAAGACACTTATAAGTTTTAGAGAAATCGAATTTAAAAAAGGGTAAAAAGTACACCAAAAGTACCCAAAACTTTGTCCCAACTATGACCAAAGTTTTAGCAAACTTCATCGAAAACTTCACCAAATATTATATAAAATTAATCATAAACCACACCTAAAGAATGAGTTATAGCGATGAAAAGTTTCTGTTTTTCAAATGCGACGCTAGTTTTTAAAAGAAAAATTAATTAGATTTACTACAAGCCAAAAGGGTAGGCTAATATCATTATGAGTATCTAATTTAGAGATTAATTACCCATAGATCAGAACCCATTTTATAAATCCTTTAAAAATAAGAGAAGCAAAAAAGAAATAAAATTGTAAAACCCGAACAATCATTTTGATTGTAAAAAATAGTTAGTACTGTATAGATAAAAAAAGAAGTTACCAATATTCAACTAAACGCATCTAGTTATTGAATCACAGATGTAGTTAGCATCGTTATTTATAAAAAATACGAAGTCGCCAATGTATGCGACTAGGAATTCTTTTGTCCAAAATTATTGGAGTCATCTATACATAAATCAAATAAACAACGCACATATTTAATTGAAAGCAGAAACAGTATATAACGTAATTCAGGCATTGAGTTCAGATGAAAAACTGAGACTACATGCCATGCTTGGCGTTACTGTTGTTTGTGATAAGAAACCTAGAAAAAGGAAGCGAAAACGAATTTCCGTAGCGAGTGCTATGGACGATTTGTTAGCGAAAACATTTAATAAATAGTATAATCAATACATAATAGATGGTCATCCACTTTTCAACTGTTTTTAAAGCACTTGACACTTTTGTAGCAAAACATAATGCTACTTCTGATAGTCTTTCTGCTCGTTTGCGTCAACCTGTGATTGCAACGGCTAGAGAGATAATTCGGATTTATGGTGCTTCGTTATTAAGAGCTAGCAAGCAAGCTTGTTTTGATACTTCTAATATTCCATCATTAAAGACAAATAATGTGCAATTGGCAAAGATTTCTCACGTAAGCACTAGAACTATACAAAGACATCTTAAAAAGCTTTTGCAAGCCAATATTATTACTGAGAAGATTTGGCATGGTTCTAATGCGAGTTATGAATTGTATTTGAATCCGAAAATACTGTTGATAAACGGTCAAGAACCTGTGAATAACTCACAAATTCTAGCGAAAACAGAAAAAACGAAAAGTACTGATAATCAGTTTTTTAAAAATGAAAAAAGGACAAACTGTCCTCATACAGACTCTAGTAACAATAGTTACATAAATAATATACTAATAGGAGTTCATAAAAAATTGGATGCCAATAATCAAAGGAGTTCGCTCTCGCTCACAGCTATTGATTTTTCTGGTAACAAAACTGGTAACAATTTTTCAAGATACACAGAGAAGGAAGGCGCAAAACAAAATAAAGAGCAACTTGCGCAAGACACACTAGGCGCGCGAAATTTTTATCAAAAACATACACACCATCAGCCTGATAATGATACAGAGAGGGAAGGTAAAAGCTCAGAAGCCACAGAACAAGCCAAAGACATAGTTTCAAGGTTTGAGGCTTCTAGCTTTTCCTCCTTTAATTTTTATGTGGATGATTTGTGGAAACTTGCAAAAAATACTCTTTATGAAAATGTGTTTTTAACTAAATATCAAGAAAAACGAGCAAAAGAGTTGTTACGGTTATGGTATGAACCTGTGGAGGAACGAAATTTGGACAAAGTTCACAAGGTTTATGTGAAGCGCATCGGGTTGGTTTGTAAATACATTGCTAAAGATCCCCAGAATCGATTTGTTCAATTACCAAACAGGTATTTTGATCCAACTAATACCTTTGGCTTTACAGGTACAAAAGTTTGGTATGAAAATCAGATGCGAAGCAAACAAAAAACTCGCTTGAAATTAATTACTCATGCACAGATTAGACGTTTTTTAAACAATGAACAAAAACAAACTGAAAAACAGAAACCACGTTTGCCATTATTTTATGATTGCGAAAAAAAGATTCAGAAACTTGGGAATCCAAAACTTTTAGATCAGTTCTATGAACATGTTTTGAAATCTACTTCTTGATTATTTTTTGAATCATTTTTTTTATAATTCAGCTTACATATACCGTTGCTATTTTTCTTCTTATTTAGCAATATTCACTTTTGAAATTCAGCTAGCAAAATCGATGAAAGCGTATTTAAAATTGACACGCAAATAGCACAAAAATAGTTGCTATTTCGATGTCTAAAACTGACTTTTACACGTTGCTTTTTTTACGCTTATTTTGCTTTGATATGACTTGTCAATTCCTCAACTATTTCTTGTTATATAGCTGCTAAGAAAATTCAAGACTATTTGAAATTTTACGTTGCCTTTTCGTTTTGAAAAAAACTAAAACCACTTTTACTTTTAAATAGTTAGACGTCTGTTTTACAGCTACTTAATTATAAAAAATTTCAAATTTATTTTTTAAATAACAAAACTAAAACCACTTTTATCTTTTGAGCAGAAAGTAAAACCACTTTTACTTTTAAATAATTAAATGTCTATTTTTCAGCAATTTAACTGTTTGGAATTTCAAATTTATTTTTTAAATTATAAAAGTCAATCCACTTTGATCTTTTGAGCAGAAAGTAAAACCACTTTTATTTTTTTTAATTAATTCTTTAATTGTCAGTTAGTTAATTATTAAAAAAAACAAATTAAAAAATTAAATTGAAAAACGAATTTAATTTTTTCATCATTTAATTTCAAAAAACAGCCTTTTTTCAAATTTTTTAATTGAAATTTTAAAAAAATTAAGCTTATCGCTTAGCAATGAGTTAAAGAAAAGAATTGAAAATAATGTTTATCTACTGATTTGCGTAGAAAAATAATATTGAGTTTCTCAGATTATGACCTTGGTTTTAGCTGTAAAAAACGAGCCGTAATTTTTGATTTATTTAAAGTATTACTTTAAGGTTTTAGATGCGCTTATTTTTCTTTTTTTTAAGGCATTAAATAGTCATTGATTCAGCACCGAAATTTTATAAATAATATTCCCGTTTTCTTCTTGATTTTTGTAATATAAATTAGATGTAGAGATTTTATCTTGTTAGTCAAAAATTTTGTGTTTAGAGACGTTACATTCGAGTCTAGTTTAAAAAACTTAAAAGTTGGGAAATTCACAATCGGGAAGTTTTGGAACTATAAAACCATTGGGAAGCATTTCCATTTCCCTTAGTGATTATAGAAATTTTAATGATGCTTCTGATTCATAGAAACTTTTTCTCCATTATTAGCACATTGTATGTATTAGATAATGACTTTCCACAAGATAAACAATACTATTTTTTTGGTTATATAAATGGTATTATTGCCTAATTTTTTTATCTAAATATGACTTCTTTTACATTTTTTATATAATCTTTTCCTCTTAAGGATTCAAAAATGGCAATCATTTCTGTTAGTTTTTTAGGATTGGATGTTGCTAAATTATTTTTTTGCGCAAGATCTTCTTTTAAATTATAGAGTTGAAAATCAGGAAGATTCCCTACTTCTATTCCTACTTTTTCTCTGAAATTTTTTCCTTTGTATGGCGGAATCATTAACCAATCTCCATGACGCAATGCTGTTTTCCCTGTGGCTTCGATAACTAAATTTTCTCTTCCTTTTTTAGATTCTCCCATTAAAACATTGAGTAAATCTTGACTGTCTGTTGTGGTATCTTCCGTACCAACTAAGTTTGCTAAGGATGCTAATAAGTCCATTTGACATACAATTGCATCAGACGTTCCTGGTTGAATTTTCCCTTTCCAATACGTTATGAAAGGCACACGAGTTCCAGCTTCAAATATGCTGTATTTTCCACCTCTAAGTCCACCATTTGGATCGTGTTTTCCTATTTTTTCAACTGCATCATCGTAATAACCATCATTTAATACGGGTCCATTATCACTTGAAAAAACAATTAGCGTATTTTCTAAGAGACCTTCTTCTTTTAATGTTTTCATAAATTCGCCAATACACCAATCTGCTTCCAAAATAACATCGCCTCTTGGTCCTAAACCAGATTTACCTGCAAATCTTGGATGCGGTGTTCTAGGTACATGCGGTTGTTGCATTGCATAGTATAAAAAAAACGGCTTGTTTTTATGTGTTTTTACATAATTCTGTGCTTTTTCTAAGAAATGATCTGCCATGTCCACATCGCTCCACTTTGCAGCTTCACCACCTTTCATGTAACCAATTCTACCAATACCATTTACAATACTGTTATTATGTCCGTGATGCCATTTCATGTCTACCATTTCTGGATTTGAAACCGCAGTTGGTTCACCTTTAAAATTTTCTTTGTAATTGACCGATATTGGATCGTTTGGATCTAAACCTACCACATTTCCATTGTCAATGTATACCGTTGGAACCCGATCTTGAGTTGCCGCTAAGATGTAAGCTTCATCAAAACCAACTTCATTTGGCCCAGGTGAAACACGTTGATTCCAATTTACCATTCCTGTTCCTAAACCTAAATGCCATTTACCAACTATTGCAGTTTGGTAGTCTTGAGCTTTTAACATTTTTGGTAAGGTTTGCTGCTCTGTACTTATTAATAGTGGTGCAGTTCCTGGTAATATTTTAGCTTTTTTGTTTCTCCACGGATACATCCCCGTAAGTAAAGCGTATCGACTTGGTGTACACGTTGCAGAAGATGCGTAACCGTTTGTAAATTTTATTCCGCCAGTTGCTAATGCATCTATGTTTGGTGTTTGTAATTCTGTGGCTCCGTAAGAGCTTACATCTCCATAGCCTAAATCGTCAAGATATATAACTACTATGTTCGGTTTAGTAGAAATGTTTTCTTCAGCTGCTTGTTTTACTTCTTCTTTATTTTTATCAGATTTACAACCAATAAATAATGTGACAGTTACTAATATTAGTAAACTTAAATAGTTTTTTCTTAACATAATCAGTTTTAAATTATTGTAATTACTTTAAATTAAAAAAAGAACTGCCTACAAAGTGGCAGTCTTTTTTTAACCTGACAAAATTTATTTTTATTATCTAGCTTCTAATAGTCTCCAACTTAAATCATCAAAATACATAATCTGCTCTCCAGTTACACCAGCATTGTCTGCAGCATTTATTTTTAAATCAAACTTTTTATTGGTTAAATTGGTAGCAAGATTAATTGATTTACTTATTTCTACCCATTGTCCTCTAGGTAAAGAAGAAATGTCCCAACTTGTAGTTGCGCCTCCTTGTACTTCTGTTTCAAAAGCTAGCATTGTATTTCCTGGGGCTAAAAACACCATATAAGACACCTCATAATCTCCTGCAGGCAATGTTGCTATAGCATATGTTGTTTTTGTTCCATTAGTAAACCAACTCCCTTGTAGTCTTACAGTTGTAACGCCTGATGGACTTTCATATCGCATTGAAGCTGAACCACTATTGGACATATCTGTTGTTCTTGAAAGATTAAGAAATGCACTATTAGTGTTACCTACCCAATACCCTTCTGCATATCCTTTTTTAAGAAAATTACCAGTACTTGCCTCTACCTCGAAACCTGTATAATCTAATCCAGTTCCCATTCCTGATCCAGTAATTATATTGTCGCTTCTGTGGAGCGATACGTTTGTTGCGCTAAAACTTTCTAATACTCTAAAGTCAACAGAGCCTATGTTTCCTGCCGTGTATGCTACAGTAATAACATCTGAATTATAAATTGGAGCTGAAAGAACTAAATCTATTTGTGTAGCATCTGAATTATTTACTGTTGCTGATTGTACTGCAATATTTTGATCGAATCCTGCAGTCGTATTCACAACATGAACTGTAAAATTAGCTTCCTCTCCAACAAGTGTTTCTATTTCTCCTGTTACATTTAAAGAGATAACTTGTAAATCTTCTGTTATCATTCCATTAAGTACAAAAGGTTGTGAAGAAGGAACAACTTCTATATTAAGAGGAATAAGCTTAGTAGCTTCGCCATCTGGTTTAGCAACATCAGTTCTTTTTGAAGTTATACTACCTGCTGTAAAATTACCTAATCCATTGTATGATAAATTTACAGATTCGCCGCCACTCATATCCATGGCTCCACCGTTAAAGTTCCAAGTTCTTCCATCAGGATCTCCTGTAGTTGTTAGGTCAATATATGTTAATTGTTCTCCAGCTTCTACAGTTACAGTTTGCCATGAAGCAGCATTTGCTTCACTTGGCATATCTGTTTCACTTACAGTAAGTATTTCATCTGTTCCTTTCATAACTTTAAACATAGGTTTAACGTCGTCAAAAACAGTCACTGTAAATATTTTGTTTACTTTCCATACGCCATCACTAAAAACAGATTCGGCAACAGAATCTTTAAAGGTATTTCGTAGTTCTACCTCTTTTACTCCTGGTTGTCTAAAGATAACATTAATTAGTTTTTGATCAGATCCTCTTGGTCCTGCAGCGCCTATAAAATCTGTATAGATTGTGTCTTGTTCTGCATTAAAATCGCTTTGGAGCAAATTAGTCCCAGATGGTATGTGCCAACTATGTGTTAAAGCATTTTTAGAGATATCTCTAAAACCAATATAATTATTTAAAGCGGATACATAATCAGACTCCTCAAAACCTTGTGTTGTAACCCATGACAAACTAGAAAAGTCTCCAAAAGGTGCTACATAATCATCTTCTTTTTCACAACCAACCATAAACGCTAGTAGCATAAGTGCGGAAATAATAAATATTTTTTTCATCTTTCTTTTTTTAAATTAATTAGAAACCGAGTTATTACTTAGAGTTTCACTTGTTGGTATTGGAAAATATCCATTGGTATAAAACTGTGCCGCTCCCGTATATTCTTGTACTAATTGAGGATCGCCACTTGGATCTGGACTAATTCCTGCTTGTACTAAAGAATTATTTCTCGTTAGCGTACTAGACGTAGCATCATTATAGTAATCATAATCTGTTACGTAAAATGATTGCATAGATAAATCGTTAAATCTATTACTAGCAACATTCCAACGTCTTAAATCAACAATTCTAGTTGAAACACCTTCTACAGATAATTCTAATGGACGTTCTACGTACATTAAATGATTCATTAGAGATTCTTCTGTATATGGAGTACCATCAACTAAACTTGCATTCGCATCTAGTAATTGTAATCCCCAACGTTGACGAATAGGGTTTATAAGATTGATTGCTCCACTTACATTATTATCTCCTTTTAATACAGCTTCTGCATACATTAAATATACATCTGCTAAACGATTCATGATTACATTTTTACCAGATTTCCAACTTGTATCTCCTGTATCATTTTCGTTAGCTACAATATCGTGATTCGTGTATTTTTTGAAATAACCATATTTTCTTTGTGTGCTACTAAAGTTTTCTACTATAGCAGCAGAAGGCTGTAAGTAGTACTCTGTATCTTGATCATTTACTACTGCTATCATTGCAGAAGATCTAAGAGATACGATTCTTGCTCTGGGCAAACCAGTTTCTCTATCTATTACTGTATTTCTTGCATCAGCCATGTTTAGTGGCTCGCTATTATAGGCATGAATTAACCATGCTGCTGCTGTAAATTGTTGATTAAAACTAGATCCTCCTGCACCTCGAGGCCCAGAATATCTACCGTTTCTCATGTTAAAACTTTCTTCATCAAATTGATTTTCTTCTAATTGCTGATCTACACTATAGTTAATTTCTAAAATAGACTCGGAATTAAAATCTCCAGCTTCTGTGAACAGAAGACTTACATCTTGTATTAACGCATAGCCATAAGGTCCGTTAATGACATCATTAAAATAGGTTTTAGCCGTTTGATAATCTGCAGGATTATTTGATGCAGAATATAAATAACTTGTTCCTAAAATAGTTGCTGCGGTACCTGCTGTTACTCTGGTCTTCTGTGGAAACGTTGCAGGTAAATTTTGGTATGCATATTCTAAATCTTCTCTAAAAAACGCCATTACTTCTTCTGATGTGCTTAGTGGTTTGGAAAAATCTGCTTGTGTTCCTGGTATGACATCTCTAATTACTATACGTCCTTCATTATACAAAGTGTGTAAATAAAAGTGCGCTAAGCCTCTAAAAAATCTGGCTTGTGCCATTTGCTCTGTCCAACGAGTTTCTGCTTGCAAATCTGCATTCATACTATTTAAACCATCAATAACTTGATTTGCTCTCCATATTACTTGATATAAAGCATCCCATCGTTGATTTATAAAGCCATTATCTTCATTAATAACGTGCTCATAAATATTTAACGCATCAGCTCTAATATTACCTGATCTAATCCCTGGAAATGCCATATCTGATCGCCAAGATTCTTCTCTAGCACTCACAATCCAAGTATTTAACATGGCACCATATACAGAAGTTAATACCGTATCTGACTCGTTTAAATTATTAAAAAAGGTGTCTGCCGAAATTTCATTTGGATTTACCTCTTCAAGATAATCCTCGCATGATTGCATTATTGTTAGGCAAAAAACAAATGCTACTATTTTTATTATGTATGTTTTCATTTTTCTAATTTTTTTTTATTAAAAAGAAAGTTTTACTCCTAAACTATATGTTGCCGAAATTGGATATCTTGATTGATCGATACCTCTTCTTGCCACATTATTATTACCTACTTCTGGATCATACCCATCGTATCCTGTAAAAGTAATTGGGTTTTGAGCAGTTAAATAAATCCTTAATTTACTCAATCCTATTTTATTACAAGCATCATTTGGAAGCAAAAAGCCTAAAGTTGCTTGTTTTAATCTTAAATAATCACCATTCTCTAGCCAATAATCTGTTGTTCCTGCATAATTAGGATGTTCTCTTCCACGACCTCTAAACGAAGGAATATTAGATGTAGGATTGTCTGGTGTCCATTGATTTACTAAATCTTGATGACGTTGCCAGCCATACATAGCAGCTTTATTACCGTTTAAAATCTCGGCGCCAGATGTACCAAACCAATTCATTGAAAAGTCGAAACGACCAACTTCCCATCTAAGGTTTATACCATATTCAAAATCTGCCAAACCGCTACCATGATATGTTCTATCTTCGGTAGTAATATTTCCATCGCCATTAGCATCTACATATTTTAAATCACCTAATTCTGCATTAGCTCTTGATGGAAATTGTCTGTAGATATCTAGCTCTTCTTGTGTCTTAATAGTACCATTAGTTTCGTGTAAGAAAAACGCGCCAGCTTCATAACCCTCAGCAATAACAGTTGTTGCGTATGTATCAGTATCTCCACTTATTAATGAAGAATTTCCATTATAAATTATACCATCACCTGCTACTTTGGTAATTTCGTTATCGTTGGTAGTAAAGGTTGCTCCTATTCTAAACTTACTTTTTCCTATTGCTCCTCTATAATTAACAGCTAACTCTAACCCTTTATTAGTCATATTACCGACATTAAGTATTAGGTTTGAATCATATACTGCTCCTGAAGAACCTGGAAGTGTTACTGGAAAGAGCATATCTTCTTTTTTAGTGTTATAATAATCTGCCGTTATGGTAACCTTATTTTTAAACAATGAAATATCAACTCCTATATTATTTGATATTGAGGTTTCCCATTTAATATCTCTATTGGCATACGATCGTATTGCTGATCCAAAATCAACAGAACCATCATTTTCATCAAATATATAATCTGCAAATGGTGCAATTGTACTTGCAAACTCATAATCACTAAAACTATCGTTACCTACTTGACCGTGACTTAATCGTATTTTAAAGTTATTAACAACTGTCTTTAAAGGTTTCCAAAATGGTTCACTAGACACATTCCATGCAACAGCGACCGATGGAAATGTTCCCCATCTAACTTCTCTACCAAATCTTGATGAACCATCGTAACGTGCCAATGCTGAGATAATATATTTACCATCATAATTGTATTGTATTCTTCCTAAAGTACCAACTCTTTTGGTTGTATAATTAAAACCACTTCCTACATTTTCATTTAAAGTACCACCATTTAAAACGGTAATTGAGTTATTTGAGACACCTTCTATTGAAGCGAGAAACGTTTTATTATTATCCTCTTCTAATGTAACAACAGCTTGAGCTGAAACACTATGTTTGCCAAACTGTTTTTTGAAATCTAATCCAGCATCCCAACTAAACTTAGTAGTTCTGGTATGTGTTGCTGATATTCCACTTAACGTAGGATCTGTTGTTATCTCTCCGTTATCAACATCAACCAAATCAAACCTTGGGCGAAAAATATCTCTACTATCATTGGTAATAGACGAACCAACATTGGTAATAAAGTCTAAGTTTTCAACTATTTTACGTCTAATACCTAAATTAATATTTGTTCTATCTCTATTGCTATCGTCTTTTCTTTTAAGTGCTTGTCCTAATGCTATTGAAGGTGTTCTAGTTCCTCCATCACCATTATCAAAAACAACATCAGAATTTGGATCAATTTCAGGGAAATAAGGTCTATATCTACTTGCTGTTATTATTAATCCTGCACTAGCGCGTCTTCTGTTTTCGTTAGTGGTAGCTATACTTGCATTAATTTTCCAATTATCGGTATTATATTGTGCTGAAATACGACCGTTATAACGTTTAAAATTTGAATTGACTAATGAACCATCTTGATCAAACAAGCTTCCAGATGCATTATAAGAGAATTTCTCTGTTCCTCCAGATAGATTCAAATTATACGTTTTTACTTCTGCAGCATCTACTAAAACATACTCATCAAAAGTATTATCATTACCTAACCATTCTGGATTGTTAACAGTAACTGGATCAAAACCTCCAAAATAGTTGGCTGTATTAATTTCATAGAATAATTGATCTTCTGTATTCATTAATGGTGTACCAACACCAAGAAATTGTTGCCCATAATTATAGTCGAAGTCTACACTCATTTTACCATCTTTACCAGACTTTGTTGTTATTAATACAACACCAGCCGCTCCTCTAGATCCATACACTGCAGTAGATGCAGCATCTTTAAGGATATCTATTGTCTGTATTTCGTTAGCTGATAATCCTGGATCTCCTATTTGTGGGATTCCATTAACAACAAATAATGGTGTATTAGTTCCGCTTAAAGAAGTAATACCTCTAATTTGAATACTTGCAGCTTCTCCAGGTTCTCCTGAACTTGAAGAAACACTTACACCCGCAATTTGACCTTGCAATCGAGATGCTATATCTGATGACACAAATTGCTCTATATCTTCAGATTTTATCCGTGCTACTGCACCTGTAACTTCCTTTTTCTTTACAGAACCATATCCAACTACTATAACTTGATCTAAACTTTCAGCATCTTCCGCCATAGCTATATTTAAAGTACCACTTGTAACCGTAACAGTTTGAGACTTTAAACCTGTATATGTAAATTCTAAAATATCACCTAGTTTAGCCTTGATGGTGTAATTTCCGTCGAAATCTGTAGCCACACCAGTAGTAGTACCTTTAATAACAACAGATACACCTGGTATTGGCAATCCATCTTCAGCAGTAGTCACATTTCCTTTAACTCCAGTAATAGTTTGAGCATATCCGCTAAAGGAGATACTAAATATCATTAAAATTAGAAGAACCAAGCGCCTTGCTGAACTTTCTTGATTAATTGATTGTTTGTTTTTCATACGGGTTGATTTATTTTGTTTTGATTCGTTTTATTGAAAGGTTAATTTTGATAATGCTTGGTCAGATTCCATAATTTTTGAAGCTTTACCAGTGTATGTATTATTTTTGAATTCAATATTTTTTGAAGCTTTTATTCTTAAAGCTGGATTTTCTGGATATAGTTGTTGAAATGTGCCTGAATTTGTAATTGTGTTTCCTTCAAATAGCAAACCATCAGCATTTGTAACTTGAAGAATTAAATTATCGAATTGATTGAATGTGTTATTTTCAATTTTAATATTTTTAAAAGCTATATTTTGGTTATCATCATCAGTATCAAAACGTATTACACCTCTATTAAATCCACTATGTTGACAATCTTGAAAAGTATTTCCCTTTATAAGAACATTTGTTGCGTTTCCAGATTCATACCAATGTCCACTTTCTACAGGTATTAAAAGTGCTTCCATTTCTGTACTAAAAAAGTTGTTTTCAATTACTGTGTTTACAGGATTAGAAATTAATAAACCTCTCGCTCTGTTATTTCTTATGATACAGTTTTGAACTAATAAATCTGGATACCCATCAAGGTTTTCAACTAAATCTCCTGCTTTGACATCGTTAGGTAATTTTTCGTTGAGTGTAATTATTTGATATCTATTGTTGATGTATTGAATGTTTTTTATGGTTGATTTTTCATAGGGAAAGAATGAATTGCTCAATCTTACAAATCCTAAATTATCGTTTGGTTGCCCAATTACAAATGCTTTTTGTTGATGATGTCCCATTCTGACACCAATGCTGTATTCATCCAAAACATCCACAATTTTTTGATACGTACCATGAATGTTTGAAGCATCATCTAATTGATTTTCAAATGTGCAATTTTTTAATACCACTTTACCTCTACAGCCAACAAAGTGTGTTGCATCTGCAGTGGTTGAAACCATACGACCTTGAGATGGTGTTATATTGAAATTGTCTAAAATAAGATCTTCAGAATTTTCGGCAATTATGCCCATTCCGCCTGCATGATGCACCGTTATATTTAAAGCATTAAATCCTTTTGTATGTGTGACACTAAAAGCTGGCGCAACTCTATTTAAACCTTGTTCGCCTTTCATGGATAGTATGTTACCAACTGGCGGCATTTTCTTTTTATGCCCAAAAACTCTAAGCAAACCTGGCTTTAATTCTTTGACTGTTACACGATTTTCTACGCCAATATTTTTATTACCAACATCACGGCGATCATATTCATATTTGTAATCAATCTTATCTAAATTGCGTTTGATTGAAGTTTTTGACTTCGTGGTAATACCTGTATAATCTTCTGTTTGAAAAGTTATTGCTTTTCTTTCTGGATCGTATAAAATAGATTGCCCAATAGTGTGTTGATAATATTCTTTTACAAACCATAATTCATCATTACGAATTTCATACGGATATTCATCTGAAATTTGCATGTCAAAGGTGTTGTTGGTTTCATCGTTTGCAACAATTAATCCTTCACTATGAAACGTTTGTGCCCAATCTATTGAGACGTTTTTCACGTTAATATTACTACTTCCGTTAATAAGAAAAGGAATCATGACGCCATGAAATATAAAGGTTGATCCTTGACCGTCAATAGTTACGTTTTGTATATCAATTATTGGAAAAGGTGTATTTACCATTAAATCTCCATGATTGGATATGTAACAAAACTTTTCAAATCCTTTATCTGGATAAAAATGATACGTTCCTTTTTCAAATTTTATTTCTGAAATTGGTTTGTCTGTATGTTGAAGAATTCTAGCTACCAAAGCTGGAGTTGCGTCTTCTGCAATTTTTAAATCAAATACAATTACTTCTCCTTCTAACGATGCTGTTTTTGAGCATGATAGATTGAAAAGTAATACTACTTGTAAAAATAAACATGAAACGTTTTTAAGTTTTGACATTCGTAAATTTAGAATTATTGAATACAGTTGTAAACTTCATCTAATTCAATAAATCGCTTGTATATATGAGTAAATTATATGTGCTTAACAGTAAATTAACATTTAAAAATCTTAACCAATCCTTTAAATAGTGGCATTCTAACACAAATTATTCTATTTCAAATTCAAAATTACCTTTGAGCTCTTTTGAACTTGCAGCTACTTGTATTGTTTCTTTAGTATTGCCAATTTGTATGACTGCGGTTGCAATTCCTGCTTCAGCTTTAATAGCTCCAACATTCATTACTTTGACGTTTCCATTAATATTCCACGTAATCGTTTCAGAGAAATCTGGATGTACAGTTCCATTAGCATCAATCGCGGCAACATACAGAAAAAGCACATCGTTTTGCCCAGCAGTTGGTACTTTGTCACTTTCGTCTAACCATACTTTTAACTCCGTTGGTTTTTGTGGAGTGATGACAGTATCTTCAGCAACTTTTTTTCCATCAACAAAACCGATAGCTTTTAGAGTTCCTGCCTTAAATGTATTTAATTTGAATGTGAATGGTGGATGCTTTAAATTCTCCGTATTTGCTCCAGAATCAGGTTGTTGCTTTCCAATTAGTTCATCATTTAAGTAAAGTTCAACTTCATCAGTATTTGAATATACTGTTATATCCGTTGGCGATTTTTCATTCCAATAAGTTGCTAATTCAAGAATTGCTGCATCATCAATATCACGTTGACTTTGATAGAAATAGTATGCAAATTTTGGTAGCCTGAAAATATCCATTAAACCAGATCGTTCAATATTGTCATGATAACCTCTATTGTAATCATACATTACCCAATAACTATCGGAAAAGGCTCGCATATTTAAGTTATCGTTATGTGCTTCTTGTACATTGTACGCTTGGTTTAGCATTGCTTTTTCGCCAAAACCACGTGCTTGACGACTACTTAATTCTAAACGTAAATCATTTGGTAGTTTATCTTGATTTAACCCTGCATTTTTAGAATAATATTCCCAATCGCCATATTCTGAAACGGTAATCGGTTTTTCTTTGTATGGATGTGGTCTTAATATTCTGTGCTGTCGCGCTTCTAAATAAATATCATATACATCATCTTTCCAACCAGCAGAATATACGTTTTCACCTGGATATTCAGCATGGGCAATAGTGTGCAATTCTTCCATAAAATAAATAGGCATCGTTTTAGTTTCATTTAACGAAACTTCCCATCCTAATACACACGGATGATTTCGATCTCTACGAACTAAATTCGTTGCAGAGTTGTAACAATAATTTCTAAAATTGTCAGTATCATTATAATACTGCCATCCCATAATTACATCCATAACTACCAAACCTAATTCATCACAAGCGTCCATAAATGCTGGCGATTGCGGATAGTGTGACAATCTGATATAATCGAAACCTGCATCTTTAATTTTTTTAGCATCTCTGTATTGTGCGTTGTCTGACAATGCATATCCAATGTGTGGATATTCCTGATGACGATTTACACCACGCAAAAACGTTTTTTTACCATTGATGTGGAGTTGATGTGCATCATCAAATGTAAATTCTCTGATTCCAAATCGTGTTGTTTGTTCGTCTATGACTTTGCCATCTTGAAGTACTTTTGTTTCCAAACTGTATAAATTTGGATGTTTTGGCGACCATAAATGAGCATTGACAATGGCAAATTGTTTTGTTAATTCTATATCTTTTTCTGCTTCAATTTCTATGTTAGAAGATGTTGTTTTCTCTACAACTTCTCCGTTTCTAAAAATGGTTTGTACAAGTTCAATTGATTTCAAATCCTTGTATTCGTTGATAATGTGTGTTTTAACATTGACTACTGATTCTTCTTCGGAAACTTTTGGGTACGTGATAAAAATTCCGCCACCGGCAACTTTATTAGCCAAAACGGCATGTGAGATATAAATTTTCTCTTTTGTAATTACGTTTGCTTTTCTATATAAACCACCATACATGTTAAAGTCTAATCGTTTTAATGGTTTTGGACCCGTAACTAAATTATCAGTATTATCCAATCGTACAGCAATAATATTCTCATCTCCTGCTTTTACATAGTTTGAAATATCCATAACCACAGGTAAATAACCACCTTGATGCTCAGTAACTTCGATACCATTTATCCATATTTTAGAATAATTCATCGCAGCTTCAAACTCTAAAAATATTTTCTTATCGCTATCACTTTTAGGAATATCAATTCGCTTGCGATACCAACAAATGCCTTGCCACTGGTTATTAACTGTTAAAGGTTCTATATTGGCGGTATGAGGTAAATGGACTGTTTCCCATGCAGAATCGTCAAAACTTAAAGCATGAATTTGTCCTTCTAAATCTTTTGATTCATCTACTTTACTAAATTTCCAATTTTCATTAATTCCTAGGTTTTCCTTAACAGCCGCATCTTTACAAGACTGAAAAGCTAAAGCTGCAACTATTAATAATCCTATACCTTTTAAATATTTCATGTGTTGATTTTATTTTTTTTGACTAGAGAAGTTATTCGATAAAAAACACCCCTAAAGTCCCCTCAAGGGGACAATTCTCGTTATAAAAATTCTTTTTTACTTTTTTTCAGACTTCAGAGACTTCAAATACTCCCTGTACTTTTTTCCCCATTTTTTAAAACCAACTTCTACGCCTTCTTCCATCTGTTTTCTAATTTCTGGATGCTCCGTTTTTATCCATTCAACCAAACCAATAGTTTGATCCATCGGTTTTGGATTGTAAACATCACTTACAGGTTTCATTTCAGTATCAAATGCTTTGGTTTTGGCTCTCATTTTAGCTAATTCATCTGTATATTTTACATCGAGTGCCAAATTGACCAACTCATAAGGATCATTTTTCAAGTTGTATAATTCTTCTTTAGGTTTCGAATCTTGAAAGAAGAAAGCTTGTTCTTTGGTAAGTTTCCCTTCTTTTTTTAGTCTACGCATTACGTGTACTGCTGGTCTGTAAAATTCTAAATATGCCTGATGCGCATCAAAAGGAATTTCTGGTGTATCGTTTCTGATGTATTTCCAATCGCCAGACGTTATTGCTCTTGATTGTTCTTCTATTTCATCCCATAAATCGCGCGCTCCATATACATATTCTCTATTAAAATTTTCATCAAACATAGGTTGTCCAGTCATATATGCAGGAATATCAATATTTGCAAAATCTAAAATACTTGCTGTAATATCAGTTGCGCTCACGACATCTTTTCTAATTTCTCCACCTTCAAATTGCTCAGGATAATACACAATTAAAGGAATTCGTAATCCTGGATCGTGTAAATATCCTTTCCCACGAATGTTACAACGTCCGTTATCGCCTATAAAAATAACAACCGTATTATCTGCCATTCCTTTGGCTTCAAGTTCTTTGAAAATTAGTCCAACTTCGTTGTCCATATATTCAATTTGATCCAAGTATTTAGCCCAATCCAATCGTATTGCTGGATCATCTGCCATGTAAGGCGGCATTTCAACTGTATCAGGATTTACAGGATGCTCAGATTTACTGCGAACTTCATCCCACCAATCACCTCTGTGTGTTGCAACTAATTGAATTTGAGCAAAGAAAGGTTCATCCGCTTTTTCAAACGTATCATATTTATCAAATAAACCAAATTCTGTTTTTCCGTCCCAAGTACCAATCGCTTCGTGTTTAAAATTAACATCGATTTTACGTCCTTTATTCATGACTGAATGATTCCCCAAAATTGTAGTATACCCAGCTTTTTTTAACCAATACGTAAATGGTTTGAAAGTTGAATCTAATACTACATCTCTATTACTTCTATGATGATGTGTATTGGTTTTTACTTGATGTGTTCCAATTATCATTGCCGAACGACTTGGTGAGCAAATAGGATTTGTTACAAAAGCATTATCAAACCGAACGCCATCTTTAGCCATTTTATCTAAATATGGTGTTTTTACATTTGGCAAACCATAACATGCTAAATCTGTACTCATGTCTTCTGCCATAAGCCAAATGATATTTGGTTGCTTCTTTTCTTTTACTTCAGCTATTTCCGCCTTTTTTTGTCCACAAGATATGAGCGTAAAAAGGAAGATACTTAAGCTGATATAATTTATTTTTTTTCGCATATAATTAGTCTTTAAAAACACCACCTGAAAACGGATACTGTTCTATTTGTACACTTTCTTGTTTTAATATTTTGTTTGCTTTTTCTACTAATGCTGGATATGTAGCCGAAACATCATTGGTTTCATTGATATCATTTTCAAGATTATATAATTCTGTATGATGACTATTAAATTGCCTGATGGCTTTCCAATTTCCAAAACGCGTAGCTTGCTTAAAACTTTTCACACCTTTACCATGAATTTCCCAATATAAATGCTTGTGCTTAACTTGATTTTTATTGAGTAATTCTGGCAAAAATGAAATTCCGTCGATGTTTGTTGGTGCTTCAATTTTAGCGATTTCGGCTAAAGTTGGCATCACATCATAAAATGTACTTTGATGTTTAGAGATTGTCCCAGATTTGATTTTATGCTGCCAATAGGCAAACATTGGTACACGAATTCCGCCTTCATATAAATCGCGTTTATATCCTTTTAAATCGCCTGAACTATTAAAAAATTTATAATCGTGATAATTTTCGTTTGTTGGTCCATTATCACTGGTAAATATGATAATTGTATTTTCTAATTCGCCAGAAGCTTTTAATTTGTTGAATAATCGTCTAATTTGCTTATCCAACATGGTGATTCTTGCTGCATGACGACGCTCAATTTCTGGCCATTCTTCAATTTTATCTTTGTATAAATCTGTTTTACGTAAGAAATATTCATGCGCATGCGGTGTTCTGTAAGACATGTATAAAAAGAAAGGTGTATCGTTAGTTTTCTTATCTAAATAGTCTAGTGCAAAATTGGTTCTGAATTCATCTAAACAACTATATTTATTATAATCATAAAAGATAGAATCCTGTGTGTTATTTACCCAATGTACACGTTCGTCTATTTCTTCACCTTTTTCGTTTTCTCCCCATTGTTCTTGAACTGCGTACTGAAATCCACGTTCTTTTGCCCAAGTAGTATCATCATTTGATACGCCTAAATGCCACTTGCCAATCATTGCGGTTTGGTAACCTGCATTTTGAAGCATTTCCCCAAGTGTAGTTTCCGACTTTTTTAAAGGTACTCTTTTATAGTTGTTTTTATATTTTCCTTTATTACCGCGAATACTCACATGACCTGTATGCAATCCTGTCATTAGAACTGCTCTTGAAGGTGAACACACAGCAGTTCCAGCATAAAAATCTGTGAAACGCATACCTTGCGATGCTAATGAATCTAAAAAAGGAGTTTTCATCGTTTGTTGTCCATAAGAGCCTAACTCACCATAACCCATATCATCCGCTAAAAGAAAAATGATATTTGGCTTTTTATCGGCAACGATAGTTTCTACCATTGCAAGTTTTGATTCTTTCTTCTCTTCTGTAAAAGACAAAAAAGCTGCAATGGTTAGTATGAATACTATGGTCAACTTAGTTTTTTTCATGAATTCATTTGATGTTTTTTTACAAAGAAAAAAAGAAATTAATTTACAATTATTCGTTTTTGAATTCCGCTTTTAAATACTAGAAAATAGAAACCTTCACTTAAATGCGATATATCTATTTGATTTTGTGATTGTAGTTTGTAATGACCAACTTGCTTTCCTAAAACAGTATAAAATTGTACTTCTTCATCTTCTAAATGCGCTGGCAATTTTATGTTTAGAATGTCGCTTGTTGGATTTGGATATATGTTTACTACATTAAGTGAAGCATTCGTAAGCGATAAGGTTCCGTTCTCTTCTGGATTTCTTTCGTTTGGAGTATTTTGAAAACCATTTGGTATGAAAAAATTGACTCCATTAACAGACTCATTACAAATTTCATAATCATCAAAGCTATCTCTAAAAATAGCATTTGGCGGTAAATAATGCGCTGCAATATTATATCCAATAGCTGTTACTTCCGTATCTGGAAAATCTAATGTGTAATGTCCTAACTTATCTTCTTCTCTTAATACAGCTCCTGGTGAAGGCGTTGTACGACTTTCTCCATCTACATTTAAAGTTGTTGCCACACCAATTCCACCCGATCTTTCGACTCTTAATTGGCAAGGAATATAGCGTAATCTACTAGATCGCATTTGTGCATTTTGACCAAAAGTTGCTGTCACATTTCTTATTTTAGAAGTGCTCATAAAAGAACCTGGCATTAAACCATCCATATCTTGTTCATCTGTGGCAAATCCTGCCGCCCAAACTACTGCTACTTCACAACTAGTTGCCGTAATGTTTTCAGCATTAAAATATCCTTGATGTAATGTATGTGGCGAAAGCTGTAAAGCACTTTGCCCGTTGGTACATGTTATGTTTCTAGCCCAAATATTGTCTAATTTAATATCATTAAAATCGAAAAGGTCGGTATATTGTATCAAATTGAATCCTGTTTCAAGTCTTAAAGTGGCGCCACCAACAGAAGATAAATCTCTAAATAATAAATTTTTACCACCTTGAACTTGCACTAATCCATAGCCATAATGTGCATTTGTGATAGATATATTTTCGATAATTCCACCATTTGGAATTCCTCTTATACTATTAATTCTTGTACCAGATGCTGTTGATGTTGTAGTGTAATTACTTCCAAAAGCTAATGAAGAAAACTCGGTGTTATTATCTGTAATATCGAAATTTGCTACTTTAAAGTTGCTGCAGAATTTAAACGAAATCACGCGAATTCTAATACTGGTTGCTAAACTACTTAAGTTTACTGCAAAGTTGCCTCCAATACCAATAACACTAAAGTTATCTATTCCTGTGTTGGAATCCGAATTAAATATAGCATTGTTAGCTGTTGTTGAAGCATTGAATGGTAAAAAAGTAACTCCTGAGTTAACTTCAAGATGTACATTCGATTTTAAATCGACTTCTAATATTCTGTACGTTCCGGCATTTACAATAACTTTTCCGCCACCAGCGGCATTCACAGTATTAATCGCATTCGTAAATGTTAGAGAATCATCACCAGTTCCTGCCGATTCAGAAATTGTTTGTGTAGCACCACCAATTGTTGGACTAAAAAATGTATTATCCGCAGGTAACGTTTGTGAATAGACGCCCGTTGTAAGTAAAAGACATGCTATTATTTTTAAAAATATTCGCATCAAATTTTATTTATGTATTAATATTCTGGAACTGCTTCAGCTTCCCAAGTAGCTATATCTTTTTTTAGTTTGGTTTCAATAGCTAATCCTGTACCAATCAAATTATTTTGTTCACTGATATCTTTTATCACATTGAATAATTGAAATTTTCCGCTGTGGTATTTAATTAATTTCCAATCTCCAGAAATCACCGCAGCATATTGATCTTCATAACTTCTAAAGAAATACAGATTTCGATTTTCTATGTTTTTCCCTTTTAGGATTGGCAACAAACTTACACCTTGAATTTGTGTGTCTTCACCTTTTTTTCCTGAAGCAATTTCAATTAAAGTGGGAAATAAGTCTATAGATTGAACAGGAATATTTGTTTCTGTATTCGCTTTTGTAATCCCTGGATAGTTTATTAGTAATGGTACGCGCGCTCCGCCTTCACCTAAAGCATTTCCGCCTTTTTTTCCACCACTTAAAGGTGCGTTTGTATACGCTCCACCTTGGTCTGACATTATAATAATTACGGTATTATCTGCAATACCTTTGGCTTCTAATGCTTTTCTAACGCGACCTACAGATTCGTCCATAGCTTCAACCATTGCGGCATGATGTGCATATTTACCTTTTAATCCTGCATCTTGATATTTTTTCAAAAGATCCTTTCTTGCAATGGAAGGTCCATGCACCGAATAGTACCAAAACGATAACATAAAAGGTTGATTTTTATTATATTTTTTTATAAAATCAACTGCGTTATCTGTGAGCACATCTGTTAAATAATCGCCTTCTTTGGGTCCAGATTTTAAAAACCCTTTTGGATCATCTTTTTCTTTAAAGAATGGATAATAGTAACTTCTTGGATGTCCAGCATTTGTTGTTCCATAGGAAGCATCAAATCCTTGATCTGTTGGATACCGACCTACGTGACCTAAATGCCACTTGCCAATAAACATGTTATAATAGCCATATTCTTTTAGTCGTTCGGCATAGGTAATTTCTACTAACGGCAAATAGTTTCGAGAAGGTCTTTGCACTGGATCTTTTGGCCATAAGTTATATTCTGCATCTGGATTATTTGGATCTATAGCAATATGTCTTGGCATTCCTAAGCGGATCGCTTCTTTTCCTGTTAGTAATGATAATCTGCTTGGGCTACATGTTGGAGTTGGAATGTACGCACGTTTAAATTCTAAGCTTTCAGTTTTAAATTGATTTAGATTGGGAGTCGTAAATGTATCGTTTCGATATCCAATATCCGACCATCCATAATCGTCTATAAATAGTAAAACGATGTTTGGTTGTTCTGAAAGTATAGGTTGCTTCTTGTGTTGACTTTTACAGGAAAGAAACAACAAGAAACTTAGTATGATACTGAATCTTAAAAATGGTTTTTGGTTGATCATATTTTCAAAACAATTATGTTTTATGTAAATATCACTTTAAACATCGAACCATTTGTTCTTATTGGTTTAGAAAATGTCTTTAGCGGTAAATTATACAAAACTAGCAACTACAGACTTAAAAAATTACTCGTAATTTACCCGTTGTACATTTTGATTAAATTTCGTCAGTTCGAGTGAGTTTTAGGCTTGGAAAGTCTAAAATTTGTATCGAGAACAAGAAATTTATAATGTAAAATAGGTTCTCGATACAATTTTTTATCAAAAATCACTCGAACTGACGCATTCAACATCAATTGGACATCAAAATGCACAATGGGTTCATAATTTATCTAAGCATACAAATTATTTACCCATGAAAACATTTTTTGGTATGATTTTAGAGATATTTATACCATAATCTTAAAAACTGAATCTAAAATGAAATACTTAAAAATTACGTTGGCTGTAGTAGCATTATTTGCTTTTTCTCAAACATATGCACAAGATATTGGACCGAAATTAAAAAAGAAATTTGCGAAAATTGATACCAATAGTGACAACTCTGTTAGCTTAGAAGAACTAACTGCTTTTTATGAAGGTAAAAAAACAAAAAAAGGACATCCTTTTAAAGCTGATAAAATTTTATTAAAAAAAGATACTAATAAAGACGGGAAATTATCATTAGAAGAGTTTGCCGCTAAATGGGATAAAAAAGCCAAAGCAAAAGGTAAAGGTAAAGGTAAAAAGAAGAACTAAACTTTGAATATTAGCTCATTAAAAAGTCAGAATCATATTGGTTTTGGCTTTTTTATTTAAACCATTTTAGTAAGACTTAGTCAAATGTAAATTCAATTTGACCACAACTAACCAATGAAACATAGTACACTCTCTTTATTTCTATTTCTGGTTGTTTTTGCAACAAGTATAACAATTGCATTTGCACAAGATAATTCAGCAGTAAAAGGAACGATTGTAAGTTCGGAAAAAGAACCTTTAGAATATGTTTCTATCGCTATTTTACAGCAAAAAGATTCCCTGTACGTTGCTTCAGCTATCACTGATGTAAAAGGTAATTTTAGTATTTATAATCTTCCTCAAGATTCTCTGATTGTTCAAATTAACTATATAGGACATCAAGTGTATTTTAAGAATATCGTTTATAAAAATCAGCCTATTGATTTACAAACCATCACGCTAAAAGAAGATACTTCAATGCTAGATGGCGTGATTATTACAGTTACTGCTCCTATTCAAATAAAAAATGATACCATCACTTACAACGCTAAATCTTTTAGAACAAATCCTGGAGATAATATTCAAGAACTCTTAAAAAAACTTCCTGGAATTGAGTTAGATGCTGACGGGAAAGTTCTTTCGCAAGGAGAACCTGTAACCCGAATTTTTGTGGATGGTAAAGAGTTTTTTGGTGGAGATCCGTCTATTGTTTTAAAAAACGTATCTGCCGATGCCATTTCTAAAGTAGAAGTGATAGACAAAAAAAGTGATGAAGCCGAATTAACTGGAATTGATGATGGCAACAAAGAAGTTGTGATTAATTTCACCTTAAAGAAAACGAAAAAGAATCGTGGATTCGGAAAAATGTCTGGCGGTGTTGGTTTAGACAGTCGTTATTTTAGCAATTTGAATTACAATCAGTTTTCTCCAAAAACGCAGTTTTCTGTGATAGGTAAATTCAATAATATTAATATTACAGGTTCTAATATTCAGAACTTTTTAGAAAATGCTGATGGTATTGATGATGATTCTGGTGAAGACGAAAATAGTGCCAAACGAACTAAAAGTTTAAATGGATTTTTAACTACTGCCGTAACAGGTATTCATGTCGGACACGAATTTAAAAAGAAGGAATCGTTTAATGCCGATTACTTTTTTAACTATTCAGATAATGATGGATTGTCAAATGCTAGGCGTATTTCATTTTCGAACACGAATAATTTTGACTATAATTCTATAAACCGAAATTCGAAGACTATTGATAAGCATAATCTTAATTTTAATTATATTAATAAGTCTAACAAATCGAGTAGTTTGACTATTAAAGGAACTGTAACTATAGACAAAACAGCGACCAATATAAACAGAGACGAAAGTTATAGGACTGATTTAGGTGAGTTGGCAACGACAAACGATCAAAATTTCAACAATACGTTTAATCGAAGTTTTGGAAACCTAAAAATCAATTATTTTAAGAAATTAAAAAAGGAAGGTCGAAGTTTTAAAACAGGTTTGAATACTCGATTTATTAGCTTAGAAAAAGACAACGAACAAAATACCATAAACACTAGAAACATTGGAAACGACAATGAATCAACTAGAGATATTTTTGCGTTAAGAAACGAACAGTTTAATACATCGATTGTTGATTTCAACTTCAAGTTTACTGAACCTATTGCAAAATATCATTATTTCAATTTAGAAAGTTTTATCAATAAGAGACAAGTTAGAGAAGACATTAGTCAGACACGAGAAATAGAAACTACTGCGATTACGCAAGATACACTCGCTTTTAAATATATTACAAAAGAATTGAGTTCGGATACGCGATTTGGGTATAGCTTTAACACAAAAAAAGTGGTGCTTTTTACTGCTTTGGCTATGCAACATATAAATTGGTCGTATGGCGTTATTGATGAAGATTTGATTAGAAGAAGTCAACTTTATTTTAATCCAATTGGTTTTGCATTGTACAAACCAAAAAGAGGTATTAAGTATCGTTTTAATTACAAAAAATCAGTTAAAATTCCAAAACCTGAACAAAGCTCAACAGTTGTTAATGACTTGAATCCCAATTTTATAAGACAAGGAAATCCAAGTTTAGAGCCAGAGAAACTTCATAAATTATCATTAGTAGCCAATATTAACAACTATACATCTGGCATTAACTTCTTTTCTAAAATTCAATATCTGTACGCTACAAATGCTATCATACAAAGAATTTCAATAGATGAAGATTTTATTAGAACTCGAAATTATGAAAATCAAGGCAATAGAAAACGCTTTCAAACAAGTTTGAGTTTTAGCAAGAAAGTGAAAGGTTTGGGCGTACGATATACTTTAAAAAATAAAAACCGCTACAATACGTCAACCTCTATTATTAATTTACAGTTGAATGATGTTATTTCTAAAGATTTTCAGTTTAGCGGTGTGTTAGAGAATAGTAGAAAGAATAAAATTGATATAAAAATAGGTGCCGATTTTAGCATTAACAACACTTCTTTTTCTATTGAACAAGATTTGAATAGAGCATACACCAAACAACAATATTTTGGCGCTATTGATTATAATTTTAATAAGCGTTTAAACGTGAATATGCAGTTTGATTACATTGTGTTTTCAGATGATGTTTTTGTTTCTAACCAAAAATTACCGTTATGGAATGCCGCCATTTCTTATTCTTTTTCTGAGGGAAATAACAGCATTTTAAAATTAGTCCTTATTGATTTATTAGATAAAGATGTAGACATTTATAGAAATAGTACAACGAATTTCTTTGAAGAAACTACTTCTGAAAGTTTAGGTCGCTATGTCGTTTTGAGTTATACGTATAAGTTGAATGGAAGGAAAAAGGAACCAAAAAAGGGTTAGTTGTGTTGGCTAAGTCTAATTTAACGTCAGTTCGATATAAGTTTACTCAAATAAATTTTGAAAATATTCTTAATAAAGATAGTTGTGCAACAGTCACCGTTGTTGGCTGTAGTTTTTTATTTCAATCTCCCGCCATCATTCTTAAAATCAATTAATAAGTTATGTATTCGAATAGTTTCATTTAAAATTGGAAGTATTTCAAAGTCAACGTTTAATATTCTAAATATATATCTTGAAGAGAAAAAAGCTCTAAAATAATGCGTATAACTATTTATTTCTTCAACATGAATCCCTAAATAATAAGGCATTATTGTTCCAGTAACATTATTATCGTTTAAATAAACATCTAGTTTTGAATCAAAATGTTCAATCATATTTCTCATATCTCGATTAGCTATTGGATTATTTTTAGATTTAATTCCGAACGCTTTTCTTAATTTTTCAGCTCTACTTTCATGTAAATTTTCATATCGCTTGTAGAGCTCATTTCGTTCTACTTTATTACTTGTTTTACCTTTTTCTACAAAAGGTTTTGTCGGCCAAAAGTATTTAGAAATGTCAGCTGCCTTGACAATGATATTTTGCAGACAATCAAGGATTAACTCGATTTCTATTTTTTTACCTTCATGATAATCATCTAAGTATTTTATTAAGCATTCTTTTTCAAAAACTATTGCCTTAGTTTGTGTAAGTAAGCTTTCTATATATAATGCTTCATGATATGGCTGTATTTCATTATCTTCATTCATAAATCATTGAATTCAGGGTTGTCGTTTTAATTACTGCCAACGTCTCCGTATATGAAACGTAGCGTATTAAAAGACGCTATCGATTCGGATTATACACGAGCCAAATTTTTTAATTTATTTTACTAAAAGCCAAATTTAAAAATTTGGCGGTCTTTGCAAATACACACAAACCTCTTAGAAAGCCTAAATTAGCTATGTTTTATATAAATTGTTGTACACATTTATTTATTCATAATGTTCTTTATAGGCCTTTCTAAATGATAGTAAGGCTTTAGGGAAGTGGCTTTGAATTTTCCTCTTCGCTGTTTTAAAATCTGGGTTTATAAGAATTTGCTTTTCTTCATTTTTTGGGTCTCTTACATATCTGTGTTCAAGCTTATTTCTTTGTCCATATACTTCATTTAAAAGATTACCAGCGACTTGGGCAGAATAATCTCCTGAATTAATTTGTACATATAACGAACGTTCAATTCCGTGGTCTGGGTGTTTAACTGGATTAATTTTTAAAATGTCTTGAATATAGTGAAGTACCAGTTGGTCTGTATATTTCAACGCAGTAACAACCCAAGAAAGCACAGAGCGATTACTTTGCATTTCAGAAAGACGTGAAAAAATATTGATGCAGGCTTCGGCATCTTCGCTTGCTGAATTATATGCAACTTCAGATAATGCAGATTTGAAGTCGAAATCTATATTTCCATTTATGATGTCTTCAAAAAAGCGTATAAAATAATCGTCTGACGACCTTGCTTCAATAATCTTTTCTTGAAGCATCTCAACCATAATCATACGTTGTGCGTAATTATACTCTTCGTTACGCATGTTCATTTTCTCCAATTCCTCAAGTTCTTCGATATAACCCATTATATGAACCAGTTTTTTAAAGTTTCAATTGGTATTTTCAATTGAGTTTTATTTATAGAATTTAAAATTGAGTTTTTTACATAAACATTTTTTTCATCTTTTACTAGTTCCGCTACTGATTGAAAAAATCTGGTATTTGTTTTAATCGTTTGTAATAAAATCTTAAAATATCCTAGTCTAACAAGAGGACTATCTGTTTTTGGGATGGATTGTAGTAATTGTTGCTGTTCATCAAGATTTAGATAAGAGGCATCCTTAAAAATTGAGAGAATTTGATACTGTACCCATTCATAAGCACTAAATTCATAAAACACAGCAAAAATATCTTCATAAGAATCAGATAGATTTTCGTAAAGCTGTAAATTCCAGACAAAATTGTTCGTTTTCCAATTGAATGCTCTGATTCCAAAAAGCCAAATATTAATCATTGATTCGTTTGGCTTATAATCTGTTTCATCTTTTAAGATTTTGACAATAGTTCTCCATTTTTGAGAAGATGTCAAAAAATCTCTCATTTCAGATGTTTCAATTAACCATAAATCGTGCTTTATGCTTTTTCTATGGAACTGTTTGAGTTTTTTCTCATAATCTTTTAAAGCATTTCTATATAAGGGTAAATATTCCTTTGCTTCTAAACTCTCAAAACCGTTTTCTTTTTCTCGAAATTGGGTTATGTTCTGTTCTAAAATCTCTTGACTAATTTCTTCTTTATTCTCTTTTTCAATACTTATTCCATAATCATCTAAAAATTTTTCTTTTCCCGAATTATGTTCATCAATTAATTCAATTAAGGTTTTTTCAGAATTTAAACACAATGATTTAGATTTTAAATGACGGTCTATTGCGACTAAACATTGTACCAATTCATCACGAGATTTGCCATAAATACGAATATCATCCATAAATCGATAATAATGAAGTCCGTTTTTTATTGCAAGCCTATCGAGACTATCAAGTATTATATTGGCAATTAAAAAAGAACCTGCTGGTCCCTGAGGAATACCAACTCCATAAGTAGCACAATCTCTAGTTCCAGACCATATATTTAAACATTTTGCAAAAATATCTAATATTTTTGTGTCAATACCTCTATTTTTTAATTCAAGTAAAATCGTTGAATGTGGTATTGCATCAAAGAAACCCGTTATATCTGTCTCCAGAATATGAGTTACTTTTCCGGTCTCAATTGTTTCGTTTATGCTAGAAATAAATCGATTGTAAGTTTCTACGTAAAACTCAAAAAAGTAAAAGTTATCTGGTTCCGCTTCTAAAAGCTGAACTCCCTTTGATACATTTTCATTTAATACGCTACCAAAAACACATTTATTAGTTTCAATTAAATTTGAAAATTCAAGTTCTGCAATATGGTTTGATATAGCTTGGAAAACTAAAGCATCCTCAATGTTTAAAACAGTTTTAGTTCTTTGTGTACCGCTTTTTTTAGGTTCGAAATATTTGAATGGTCTTTTGGGGTGATATTTCTCTGACAAAAGTAATTCACTCAATTCCGCTAATACTATATCTGTATTCCTACTAAATATTCCAATTCCAAAATAGTCTTTTGCATCAGCACCTACACTGGAAATAACTCTTTCCCAAGACAACTTTAGTGAAGATTTACTAAAACAATTTTCATAAGTGCTTTTTTTCATTATTTGTTCAATTGTTTATTCAAATTATGCCCAACACAAACATAACAGGAATTCCTATTATCTCTAATTATAACTAAACCTAAATTTAATTAAAAACTAAAATTAAAAGAATTCCATGTAAAGTCATACTAAAAAGTAAGATTTTTAATATTTATATCTAAATTAATAGGCTTATCTTCTAATTAGTACGTTTTCCAACTAGTATTAATTTGCTTTTTTGAACTTAATAATCGTGAATCAAGTTCAGGGTGACGAATCGGTATGTGACAAGAAACGGATCTACATAAGAACAGCTTACGTAGGATAAATAATAGCTCTAATTGACACTAAAACAAGGGAATCAATCAATTTTAAACTGATCGTATTCAGGATTCACCTTCGCATTTTTAAAACGCGGTCTATCTTTCCATAAGTTGTAAGTAGCTTCTAATTGTGCTGCATCTTCAGGATATTGTCCTTTGTCATCAGTTTCTTTAATCCAGTTTTCAAGAACAGTTCTATGTGCTGTTAGTGTTTTAGTATAAGCTGGATTTTCTGCTAAATTATGTATCTGATGTGGATCTGCTTTTAAGTCGTATAATTCTTCCATTGGTCTTACTCCAAACCAATGTTCCTCTTGATATGCTGTTAGTTTACCTTCTTTGTAAGCTTTCTTCAAATCCTTTACAATTGGTTTTTTGTCTCTGTAACCAGCTTGCATCATAGGTCTGTTTGGGTAATAGTTTTTGATATACCGATAGTTTTCAGAAACTACCGTTCGTATTCTGTCTATCGTGTAATCGCAACGATCTCTTGCTCCAATTACATATTCTTGTTCGTTAAACGTTTCCGCAAATAAATCCTGTCCATCTAAATACGCTGGCATTTTGGCTTTCCCCATAGACAACGTTGTCGCTGTAATATCTAAAAGTGAGACTAAATCATTTCGTACAGTTCCCGATTTTAAAGCAGGATGATTTCCTTTTATCATTAATGGCACTAACATTCCGCCTTCATAACAAAATTGCTTGTGTCGCAATGAAGTTGGACTTCCATGATCTGAGAAAAAGAAAATAATAGTATTTTCTAACTCACCATCTGCTTCTAATTGCTTCAAAATTGTTTCCACATTTACATCTGCACCACGATTGGCATTGTAATGGTCTGTCCACGCTTTGCGTTGCGATGGAATATCTGGAAAATAAGGTGGTAATGGAACATCATTTGCAGCTAATTCTTGACCTTCACGCACATATTTAGCATGTGCTTTTCCGCCATCTATCTGAATTTGTCCAAACCAAGGTTGCTTTTTATCTGGTCGTGCATTCCAAGCATCTTGAGTTGCAGACATTTTATGTGTAGGAAAGTTTCCTTGCCAACCATTCATTCCTGGTTTGTAATCGTCTTTTGTACTTACTGAATACAAATCTCTTCTATTGTAATGAAAATTGTAATCATCCTTTCCGTTATTAAAAGTGAAATATCCTGCTTCTCGCATTAATTCTGGAAGCGTTTTCATGCCATCAGGTAAATTAATTCGAAGTTTCTCAGGAACTACAATATCTGGAACTCTACTAGAACGATGATTATGTGTTCCTGTAGTAGTTTGCATTACGCCTGTAATTAAAGCAGAACGTGCAGCAGAACACACAGGCGCTGTTGTATACGCTCTAGTAAACAACACACCTTCGTTAGCTAATTTATCTATAACTGGTGTGGCATTTTTATTTATGGAATCGCCATAAACACCCATAAAAGGCGATAAATCTTCAGCAAAAATCCATAGAATATTTGGTTGTTTTTTCTCTTCTTCTTTTTGTGCAGTACACGAAAAAAACATCGAACTCGCTACTAAGCACAGAATTAATTTATAGGAAGTGATTTTCATTTTATAGGTTTAAAAGATTATATTAATTCGTTTTCCCAGTCGTTTTGAGAAATACAAACTTGGGTTAGAAAAGAAAGATACTAAAAAACGGATTGCTTTTACACATAGAAAGTTTACGCTAAAGTTGATTGCTTTTCTCTTTTAAAGTATTAGCAATTTATTTTCAAGCTGTTAATAATATAATCTGCTCCATTTTCGAAATCGTCATTAGTTAGATTAATATTTTCAACATTAACTTCGTAACAACCAGCTTCGCATGCACTAGCTTCACTAGAATTGTCTCTTATAACACCAATGGATTTGCCTGGTTTGCTTTCTTCGTCAGGATTCCAAGGACTATCAACAATAGCCTGTCTGTCAACACAATTAAAAAACGGATAATCTTTAGATTTAATTTGCGCACCATTACCGCCTGTTACGTTAATATTTCCAACGTAAGACAAGTTACTGAAAGTCCCAATGTTGTCTAATGTTCCTGAATTGTCCAGAAAACCAGCAGCCAAACGCACTGCATACGTAGAATTAATAGACGTAATATTTTCTACATCTACGCGACCTTGATCTACTCTGTGCGGAGAAAACGTTAGAACACCATCGCCAAAACGACCTGTTATGTTTCGTCCAACCACATCATCTACTGTTAATTGATTGTCCATATTAATTGTTGATACACCAGTTTCCACTCGCATTGTGCTTCCGCCTTCGCCATCTAGATTTTTACATAGAATCGTTATTCCTGCCTGTATTTGAATGATACCATAACCAACATGTCCGTTAGTTGCTACGATATCTTTTATGATTCCATTGTTAGAAATTTCATCTTTGCTATTACTGTCTGGCAGATTCAGTACAATGCTTGAAAACACTGAATGTGTATCTTCTATTTTTATACCAGAAACTTGAAAATTATGCGCATAACTGTATTCGGCAACTCTTACTCCTCTGTAGTCTCCTGTTGGAATTAGTACAGTAAACCATGTGTTTGCATCTACACTATTTTGTTGTGTGTTTGTTAGTGCTGAATTTTCGACCAAAAATTCATTTCCTATATCAAAAATGATTAGGTTTTTATTGAGTGTATTTCCGCTTAAATCTGGTTGAATGATTACATCTGCATCAAATTTTAGGTGTACATTCGATCTTAATTTAACATCTAATAGATAATATGTTCCGCCAGTAATTTTAATTATTCCGCCGCCAGCATTCGATCTATTTTCAATTTCTTGATTTAATAGATTGCTATCTGCTGCACTGTGGATTCCACTTAATTGTAGTGTAGTTTCGCTATTAGGAATGTTATTTGTGTAGAAACGATCTTCAGTATCTGTTAATCTTGGAAAATCATTAGGTTCTACAACCACGACCTCTTCTTCTTCCTCTTGTACGATTTCTTCTTGAATAGTAACGTCATCTTTAGAACATGCTGTTGTTCCTATTGACACAACTAAGAATAACATTATTAGGGTAGAAACCTGAAAATTGAACCTTCTTTTAATCATAACTAAACTATATTTTTCACTAAAATACTATTGCAATGACTATAAAATGTACCTATGGATTTATGCAATGTATCTAAGAATACAATTTTGTTTTGATTAACGAAAATTGTCGGAATGATTCTTACAAAAAGAAAAACTGAATATATATCTTATGTGATAAAGTTGTAGCTTATAAATATCCAGTTTATAGTCAAATTATGGATACATAGTATAAGAAGTAGATAAATAAGTGCAATAGTTTTATAAAATAATTGTAGTTATTTGTAAACAAACATAATCTATATGCTCTATGAAAATTAAACTTAAGTGGATGCTGTTCTTCATAATTTGTGCATTAACAACTTTTGGTAATGCCCAAAATGATAAAATAGAACTTCGAGGTACTATTTTAGATGAATCAAGTAACACAATACCTTATGTTTCGGTTGGAATAGTTAAAAAATATGTTGGTGTTTCTAGTACTGAGGACGGTGAGTTTTCTTTTTTTATAACAAAAAATGAATTGCAAGATTCACTTTCGGTATCAAGTTTGGGTTTTGAACCTTTTAAAATATTGGTTGAAGATTATTTAAAACTTGAAAAAAAGGAAATAGTACTCATTGAAACATCAACTCAACTTGACGCAGTAGTGTTATTAAGCTCAATTGATTATGTTAAAAAAGCTTTAGAAAATTTAAGAGACAACACGTTATCTATTCCTCATAAGCTCGAAATGCTTTATAGAAGGACAACAACCGAAAGTAATAAACCTAAACTCTTAGTAGAGAATTATATAAAAATAAAGGACAAAGGACCAGGATATTCACCTGGTGTTGTCCAAGTCACTGAATCTAGAAAATCTGCCGATTACAGAATATGGAAAAGTAGACAATGGCAACACTCAATTAATAGTCTATTTAATCTAAATCCGCTAAGACCTCATGCATCGCAGCATAAACGCAATTTAAAAAAGTTTAAATGGAAACAAATCGGTGATTCCTCGTTTGAAGGACAAGATGTCATAATCGTTAGAGGGCAAAATCCTAAAATTGATTGGGAAAGAATCACTTTGTATATAGGCTTAGACAACTATGAAGTTTATAGAATAGAGCGTGGGCGTTCTCTATTTATTTACAAAAGACATAATAGTGGTAAACTCGTACTAAGTTATTTTAAAAATGAGTGGCAAATTAAAAATCAGAATGTTCCAAAAGAGTATCAAAACACTGAAGCCAATCCAACAAGCTATAAAACTGAAGCTTTTGTTTTTAATATTGACACGAATAAAAAAGAGGCGAGAAAAATTTATCATTTTGGTGATGATACAGATATGAGTTTAATTGAATTGCCATATAATGCCGATTTCTGGAAGAACTTAAGCCTGCCACCAGATACTAAGTTTTATAAAAGTATTAAAGATGGTCTTGAAGCCAACTATGGTGTACCATTAGAAACTCAATTTGAACTGGTTAACAGATAAGTTTTATCATTGCATAAAACAAAACTGAATTAATTATTCTGTTATATAACCTTGTTTATTTTTTAAACCAGGCTCATCAAACTTTTTTAACTGTTTGAATAATTCCGTTTGCATCATTTTAGCAATTTCAGCATAATCTTTATCATTGTAAAAATTGATTAACTCATCTGGGTCTTTTTCTAAGTCGAATAGATACGGTTTTTCCTTTTTGTCAATTACTAGTTTGTAACGATCGTTTACTGCGGTTACCCACCAACCTCCAGATTTAGCGTAATAGGTAATTCGATTACTATTTATTATTTTTTCGCTACTTGTAAAATCTACGGAAGTGTCCAAACCATGAAATTTAATATCCGTTTTCACATTCATTAGACTTAATATAGTAGGGACAAAATCGACATTTGTGTATGCAGTATTGATTACTTTATTCGCTGGAATTTTGTTTGGATAACGTATTAGAAAAGGAATTCTAGCAGATGCTTCATAAGGCACACCTTTGTTTCTTCGGTTGTGTTCAAAAAACATATCGCCATGATCTGACGTAAATACAACAATCGTATTTTTCGTAAGATTGTTATCTTCTAAAAACTGAAGAATGCGACCAACACTATCATCAATATGCCTTACCATTCCAAAATATTGCTTTATCGTATTTTGTTCATTTTCAAAAGATTTTTCACCAATGGTTTCATTTTTCCCTTTATCGGTAGCCCAAGACGGTTTTACGGCAACATATGCTGGCGACATGGTTTTTGGTGCTTCAATCACTAAATCATCATACATAGTATCATAAGGCGGTTTTGCAACATCTGGCGTATGCGGATCTGGAATGGACAGCATGATAGCAAAAGGTTTATTTTTATCGCGCTCTAGAATTTCTAGGGTTTTATTGGTGAAAAAGTCTGTGGCGTGAATTATTTCATTTTCGGGTAGTTTACTCGCTTTCCTTTGATTGATTCCTGCAAAACCATCTTCAGTAACCTGATAATATGGCGCATGTCCGCCAGTCATCATATACCGATTGTCTTCAAAACCTGCTTTGTATTTTATGTTGAATTTGTACTTACTGTGTCCTGCCAAATGCCATTTACCAACATACGATGTCGCATATCCTTGATCTTTTAGGATAGTGGCAAATGTTGGAATGTTTTCGCTTAAATGAAGTCCATTTTTGGGAGCTCCAGTTGCTTGCGGATATAAACCCGTAATTAGTGATGCTCTTGATGGTGTACAAACTGGCGAAGACGCGTAATAACTTGTACTTATTGCACCTTCATTGGCAAGTTTATCAATGTTTGGTGTCGTTACATTATTGCCTTTTCCCCAAACAAAAGCTTGATTTTCTTTTAATAGTTTTTGATAAGCACTTATGGTTCTAAAGTTATGTTCATCGGTGTGAATGATGATAAGGTTAGGTTTCTTTTCAACATTTGATTCTGCTATTGAAGTCGATTTATCTCCTTTTTGAGCATTGCAAGACAAGAGGACACAGCAACAAACTAATACCGTTAATTTTAAAAACTTTGAATTCATTTATTTAAGTTTTAAGTACATTGGACTTAAGATATTTATTTTAGTTTAATTCATCTAAAATACTAATTTAATAGCTGCTAGAAAGTGAATTAACTTGTAATAGCCTTTAATTATTACTGAACAGGTTTCATGTTTAAAGCGATTAATTTCTCTCCAAATGCAATTCCCAAACGCTTTAGACCTTCCGCATTGTAATGCACATTATCTGAATGTTTTGGGTAATCGTTCCAAGTTGTATTTGTAGTTGTCTTAATTATGGCTGCATTTTCATCTGAATTAGCCACATCTTCCATTGCTTGTCGTACCATTGCTGGGCCTTTTACTTTGAATTTCCCGTATCTGGAATTAATTTGACCAATTACAAATGG
This sequence comes from Kordia antarctica, assembly GCF_009901525.1. Classification (NCBI taxonomy): domain Bacteria; kingdom Pseudomonadati; phylum Bacteroidota; class Flavobacteriia; order Flavobacteriales; family Flavobacteriaceae; genus Kordia; species Kordia antarctica. The sequence goes on along the minus strand of NZ_CP019288.1, from coordinate 5,389,980 downwards.
CATGTCTTCTACATTAAATTCGTCTCTATAGCTTTTAATTAAGGTTTTCAGATTTGCCTCATAAGTTGTTGCACTTATTTCTTTGGCTGCATCGTTTTCACCTTGCATCCATGCCAATCCAATAATTTTATACGTTTTATTTTGGGCTTCTAATGATTTTAGATTGGTTCTAATGTCTTCAATATGTGTAGCGTAAAGTTGAACGTTTTGCTTTTTTGGTTTTTCTACCGCTTTCGCTTTTTCAGCTGTCCAATTCGGATTCCATGCGCCGTATAAAGCAGTTCCTCCTTGCGAGCGTTTTATGAGTACATAGTGTTGATCTGGATTGTTTTCAGCTAATGTTAATCCAATAAAAATTTCTGGACCAAAACGTTTTAAGAAACCGTATTTTTCTGAAGGCTTGTTGTCATAATATGATAATGGTTTTGAGGGTTTTCCATTATAACTTAATGACACTCTGCTTGAAATTTTTTCGATTCTTTTTATTTCTGAAGCATCTAATTCATCAAAGTTTCCTGCGCCTGCCATATTAGATTGTCCTGCTAATAATACAATTTGAACGTCTTTAATACTGTCTACTTCTGTTTTTACAGTTGTATCATTTTTACATGATATACATATGAATAAAAGAGCAAAAATGGCTTTAAAGGATTTCATAATTTATCTATTTAAGCCTGAATTATTATTGAATTTTAATGTCTTTTCTGAGATTTTATCCGCTTTCAAGACTTTATCACAGTTTCCTTCGTACGTGTTATTGGTGATTTGTACATTATTACAATTTATTAAATCGAACATAGAAGCTTCTGGATATTGTGGTTTTTCTGTATAGGTTTGTTTTATTATATTGTTTCGTACAATTAAGCCATCTACGCGATCTGCCCAAATAATTCGGTTGTCGAAGGTTTCAATTGTATTATTTTCAAAGAGAATGTTTCTATCATACATTATTGAATCATCAAAGGTTTTACCTAATCTTGGTGACACCTTTAAAATAGCATGTTCTGCGCCACCATAAGCACAATGTACAAAACGATTGTTTCTGATAATTACATCTTCTACATTCCCAGATTCGAACCAGAAAAAGGTTTCGCCTCGCAACATAATGGAAGACATCATAGATGATAAATCATTGTCTTCTATAAGTATTTTTTTAGGTGTTTTGATGATGATGTTTCTTGCTCTGTGATCTCTAATAGTATTTCCACGCATGGTAAAATTTGGATTCCATGTTTTGTTTTCGAGAATATCTCCTATTTTTAAATCTGAAGGAATGTCGGTTTTAAAGGTTAAGTCTGTATAATAATCATTAATAACCGTAACTTTTGCTACTGTATTCGTTTCTTTCCTTTGCGGATTTGGTTGCTTTATAAACCATATTTCATCCGTAACATCTGCAAACTGAAATCCCATTTGTTGCTTATGTTTTAAAGCGACTCTTATGGTTTTGCTATCAATAATTTTATCTACCTCAACATACGTTCCGTGCACATTGGTTCCGTCATCATACATGCCTTCTAAACGGCAATTTTCTATTAATATATCGCCTTTACAGTTTGCAAAATGTGTCGCATCTGCTGCTATAGACATGACTCTATCAGAGCCTTTTCTTATGTAAACTCCAGAATTAATAATTTTGATATCTTCTGATCTTTCAAACAAAAAACCCATTCCTAAAGCGTGATGAATTATTACGCTGTCAAAAATAATATTTTTTGAGTTTCTGGTTAAAAAAGCTGGCGCATACCGACTGTTTTGTTTATCTCCTTTAGATTGTAAGACTGAGCCAACTTTAGGGAAATGCTTCATTTTATGAACGTACATACGCAAATTCCCATTTGGTAATTCTTTCACTAAACTAGGTTTAAGTAAATTATCCCAAGCGCCATAAGCAACTGCTTTTGTAACTTTGTTATGCGATAATGTACTTCCTAAATGCTGAAATTTAAACTTATTTATATTTGGGAATTCTATGTGTCCTTTTGTCAATTTCCATGAAAATCCTTTGCTGTATGGTTTGATATCTATGAAGTTTTCTTCTGTATTGACAGCCATCACATCTGCTTGGAAACTAAACGGAATATCCCAATCTATGGTTATGTTTTTAACAGTGATTTGCTGACAACCTTCAAAAACAAAAGGTTGGGTTTGACCTCTGAATATAAATTCTGATCCGTTTCCTTCAATTTCAACAGAATTAAAATCTTCAAAATTGAAAATTATTTTTTTAAATCCATTGCCATGGTTTGTAATATACATGTATTTGCCGAGTGCATAATCTGTAAGAAATGTGTAAACACCTTTTTCAAAAACTAGCTTTATATCTTTCGTTTTGGCATTTTTTATTGCTGTACGAATCGTGGTTGTAATATCGTCTTTTGTATGTTTTATTTCAATGGTTTCAGTTGCATTTGAAGTGCATGAAAACAAAAACATCATGATAATTACGAAACCTAAATATTTAATTTTTTTCATCTATAATTTATAAGTTAACTCCACTTCCTTGTAACGACGCATCATGACTCCACATAATCATCCATGGATCTTTTGTTTTGGTTTGAAAAGCTTTCATTTTGCCTTTCATAGTTTCTAGCACTTCTTTGAAAGCTTCTTTTGTTGCCAAATTATCAGACTCATTTGGATCTTTACGCAAGTCGTATAATTCAAATTCAGGTCTGTGTAGATAGTCTTTCACTTTTTTGGGTCCAAAATATTCCACATTATTTCTGTAAATAGCTTGCCAAGTTGAGGAAGCCCATAAGTCTGACGCAAACGGATATTCTAAAGGATACGCAATATTCCAAATCAATTTGTAATTATCGCTTCTAACCACACGCATTGGATAATACATCGTGATTTCGTGAAAAGTGTGTGAAGCATAGATTTCGTTCCAACCTTCAACAGTTTCTTTTCCTATGACATCATAGAAAGAGTTTCCATGAAATTTGTTTTTATTGAAATCTACATTTGCCATATCCAAAATGGTTGGCGTTAAGTCTACCCAAGAAATCATTGCATCACTCGTTAATCCTTTAGCATCTTTTGTTGGATCTTTTATGATGCATGGCAATTTTATTCCAGGCTCATGCACAGTGGTTTTGGCTCCCGGAAATGCCATTCCGTTATCTGAGATATAAAATACAATGGTATTATCTGCTTTGCCTGTTTCTTTTAGTAGTTGCATTAATTTCCCAAAACCTTGATCTATTCGTGATATACTTTGGTAGTATTCAGCAATTTCTTCTCGTGTTTGTTTTGTGTCTGGCAAAAATGCTGGTACAAGTACATCTTCTGGTTTGTACGTAATTGTCTCTACATCTTTGTAACCTTCTTTTTTATTTCCAAAGTTATTTGGCGAATCCCAAGGATCTGGCTCAAATGGTTGTCCTCTATGAGGATCATCTGTACAGAAATACAAAAAGAATGGTTTGTCTGAGTTTAAAACATCCGCACATTGTTCAGCCATTTCAACAGTGTTTCTAGGATTGGCTTCTAAAATTGTATCAAAATGATATACTTTTTCTGGCGCGACGTGATATTTCCCAATTCGGGCAGTTTCATAACCCGCTTTTTTTAATAGTACTGGAAGCGATTTAATACTATCATACGTACTAAAATGGTGGTAATCGTGCACATGCCCGTAAGAACCCGTAGCATGACCAAATTGACCAGATAGAATTACCGAACGACTTGCTGCGCAACTTGCACTTGTACAATAGGCATTTGTGAATTTGGTTCCTTCTTGCGCTAGTTTATCTAAGTTTGGCGTTTTGATTATTGGATTACCATAAGCACCAATAGCATCTGTTCCGTGATCATCAGCGACAAAAAGAATAATATTTGGGCTGGTATTGACCTTTTTATTATTTTCAGTTACTTCTTTTTGTTTCGTCTCACAACTATTGAAACTGATACTTATGACAAGTAGTAGTATTTTGAATAGGTATTTTTTCATTCGTACACTTTTTACTAATGTTTAGATTAAAAAAGCTGGAATAGCTTGGTATAATTTTGACTTTTGTTTGATAGAATTTTGGATAATTCTTTAAACACTTAATTGTTTCATAAATTAAGTAAAACATCAGGCATAATTTGTATTTGCGAATATATAAGATGTATCTATCGATACGAATAGATTATAATTCGTTTTCAAGTTCAATATCAATGAAACGAAAACCACCTAAAGGAATTTCTATTAAAATTTCAGCATTTGCATTTGCTTTGAACTCTTCTTTATTTAGAATATCTTGAATTTTTACGACTTTAATAGTATTAATCTTTACTGTTGCAATTGCTTTATTGGGATTGATGTATCCGTTTTCAACGATAGTTAATCGTACGTTTTTAGGTGAAGTTTGAGCGACTACCCAACCAACATTTCCTGATACTGTTATTGGCAATAGAGACGCACTTTTTTTGATGTCTTCTTCAATTACTTTGTAATATTCACTTGGCTTGTAAATTTCTTTTCCATCTGCTGACATATAGTTTTTTCCATCTGTATGGTATTCTTTTAAAATGTTTTTATACCATGGATGAATGTTTTCTGCAAGTGGTTTTCTAACAGCATCTTTATCTGCAAATACTCCGTTTTGAGGTGGCGTTATTAAGACCATTCCGTTAGTGTACTTTGGAATAAAGTTTAAACGTCTTTCTGTTGCACCAGCGGCATATCTTGAAAAATCCCAAGCTGTTAATGGAGCTCCAGGCCATGTTCCATTTAATCTGCTGAATGCAAATTCATCTAAATTATCTTCGCCTTTTTTATAAAACGTTAGCCATTTTACATTGCTTGCGCTTTTTAAATATTCTTCATTAGGATTATTGATACTTACATGTACAGGTGAAAAACTTAAAATATCAGAACGTTCAGGTACGTATAATGCACCTTGAGCTATTAAATCCCATAGTAAACTCATATATTCTTGATCGACAGGAAAGTTATCAATATACTGTGCGCCACTAGAAATTGAATATACCATCGTTCTTAAAAAATGATTTGGCAACGTTTGATTTGAATGTTGACGTAAACGATCAAAACTAGCATTGTCTCTAGCGCCACGTGCGCCCCAACTATCTACTGAGCCACTTGCCCAAAGTCCAGACCGAGATGTAAAACTAAGTTCCATAGACTTATCTGTAGTTTCTTCCATTGCTGGAACAAATACGTTTGCATACTTACCTGCAACTAATGGCTTCCACATTGGCGTATATACATCAGCTTGCCAAAACAAATGCTTATTACGCATGTATAAATTACCGTTATTCGTTTTGGAATGATTCGCTAATGGCCAATACATTTCATTCATCACAAAATTAAACTCGTCAGAGGAATCAACTACTTCTGGATAAATTAATACTGTTTTATTTCCATTACCAAGATCCATCCCTTTCATAGTTGTAGATACTTGATACATAAAAGGATCGTTCCCATGACCGCCCCAATATGATATGCCTTTTCCATTAGATTTTTTATGCTTTTTATCAATTATTGCTAAGACTTCTTCTTGAGTTAAACGGTATTTCATTCGTCTATCGCGTTTCTTCTTATAAATCTCGCTAGTCATTGCAGAACGATCCCAATTTTCTTTGTCAAAGTTTCCACCAGTTAAGAATATTGGATTGTTATACTTCGCTTCAATTTTATCAATAGCTTCTGCTACACCTTGTTTATTTCTGTTTTCGGACATAAAATAAACTGGAGCCGATTCTTTTTGATACGAAGGCTTTTTAAAGTTTTTTAGGTTTTGTTTGATTTCTGCTGAATTCGATAGAATTTCTTGAATTTTCCCTGGTGGATTTAACTTTTCGTAATCCTTTTTCCAATCTTTAGTATCAAAATTAATAATATGAATTGCACTTCCACCACTTTGAGCACTTGCTAAAATTACCTTATTAGAATTTGGATCTTTAAACATATCGTTAAAAGAAAATCGTGTTGATATTACTTCTGCATCAGATTGTGGTTCTCCAATATTAGAAATAACTATGTTACTTCCAAATAATGACATATAAGCAGGCTTCCCATTATTATTTATAACTTCTGGTTGTATAACACGATACATACCTCTTTTTAATGATGCTTTGTCTTTAGCTTTGTTTAAATCTTGAATGCTTTGATTATTTGGGGATTTTGTATCAATAATACGAAACGTCATTCCTTTTGCTTTAGCGCCAGTTCTTCCTAATAAAATTTCACTACTTCCATCAGCATCAGCATCAACTATACGCAAGTCTCCGTAAGGTCCGCGTTTTTGTACACTGACAGTTTCAAAAGGTAGTTTTTCTAAAGGATTAAATAAATAGATGGAACCATCACCATTCATACTGTTTTGAACACCATGAACAATTAAAATATCTTTTCCTTTAAGTTTTCCTGGTCTTAAAAAGTTTGTGATATGTAACCCTTTTGGCGGTAGTTTTTTATGTTCCGCCTTGCCAAATGGTTTCTCAATTGAATAGGTTTTAGAAGCTATTTCATCAACCAATTTTCCTTCTTCGGAAACGTAATAGAAACTATTATCATATCCGCCACAAACTACATAAGCCTTGTTATCTTTATTGATAACACATACAGAATACATTGGCGCATCGTTTTGCTTGAATTGCCATACTAACGTTCCTTTACTATTTAAACAATATACAGAACCATCCGCATTGGCTGCAAAAATTTCGTCTATTCCATCATTATTAATATCGCCAGCCCAAATGTCATGATTCATATAACCAGACAGTTTGTTTTTCCATAGTATTTCACCACTATAATTTACTGCAACTATAGTACCTTCATAGCTTGTTGCCACAATGTAAGTTTGATTTTTGTTTAGTGCAGTTCTTACCTTAGTTATGGTAAGACCAGTTTCTATACTGGAAACACCTTTTTCAGAATTTTTCATCACTTGGTTCTTATCTTGTGCTGATGAACAATTAATGAGTGTAAGTGACATTAAAACCAAAAATAGATATTTAGTTATAAGTTTATTGAATGGATTTTTCATGCGTTTATTAGTTGATCGTTTTTAAAATAAAAGAACCTTATGTTTCTATTGTATAAATATCGTAATACAATTAGTATTCCATGTATTTCAAAATAAATTTAATGTCTTTATTGATAATTTTACCTTTAAACAAAAAAAGAGACTGCATTTAGACAGTCTCTTTGATAAAAATATAATTTTAAAAGTAGTTTACTCTTTTATGAATCGCTTTGTTGAAACTCCTACGTTTGATGTTAATTTAATAATATAAACACCATTAGATAATTCAGATACATCTAATGTATTATTTACATTAGTAGAAGAAATCGCCATTTTTCCTAGTAAATCATACACAGCTACATTACTAATAGCATCTTGCGAATTAATGTTTAATGTGTTTTTTACTGGATTTGGGTAGATACTAAATTTGTTCAAAGTGTTTTCACCAATAGTTAAAGTTGATGCAAGACCAGCTTCTAAATCGTCAACATATACAATGTCTCCAGCTTGTAAATTAGTGGCTAAAATACCATATCTAAATTGTGCTGTAGTATAATTTGGTGCTGGCGTTACGTTAGCAAATGTTATTTTTTCCCAAGTACCATCTGTTTTTGTTGATGCTACATTTTGAGATTGCGTAGTTAATGAACCTACTACTGTTGTAGTTCCTGTTCTAACTTGACCTTGTATTTCAATTGTTGGAGAAACTCCCGGTGTACTTGGTCTTTCAACTCTTACCCATAAAGATCCACCTATGTCTTCAGTTTGTGCAGTACCAAAATCATGAACATAATCATTAAATACAAAGTGTGTTGCTGTTGGCATTGCACTAAATGCATGTCTAAAACTTTGTGTTCCTGTTCTTGGGCTATCTGTAGTTACATTAGAGCTCACAAATGTATTACCACTGTTTGGATTCCATATACTAGAACCAAAAGGAACATCATCAAAACTTGGATTTTGAAGAATTCTTTCAAAAGTTGGCATAGCATTAAAAGTGAAGAATTCAATTTCATCAATAAATATTGCACCTTCCGTTGCATTATGTCCAACTCTAAACAATAATTTTACTTCTTCCATTGTAGTGGTTGCATTCGCCCATGTTGCATATGAATCTAAATCAAACGCATAGGTTTTAAATTCTGTATCATTATTAGAGATCGAAAATTGCATGGTATTATCACTACCATCTGTAGTAATTGCTTTTACTCTTAATATTGTAGCATTACTTTCATTTTTTATTACTAATTTTAAATAATTCTTTGTAGTAGGATCAATAGTTGCTGTACCAGGAGCTAAAGCTAAGGTAGCATTATTGTTTTCTCTAACACATTTTAAGGTATTACGACCAGTAGTCGCATCCAAATCAGCTGAAATCATTTTAAATTCCGCATCCCAGCCACCTTTATCTACTTCAAAATCAAATACTTGAGCCTGCATCATTGAAAGACCAAATATAACAGTTAAAGCCGTTAATATTTTTCTAAGTAATTTTGTTTTCATAACTTATTGTTTTAAAATTAATTTTTTACTAAATTATTTCTTCTCTTATACCTTTATGTATTTGACAGTAATTTGGATGTATTTACACGTAAATAGTTAATTAATCATCGAACACAGTATACCTTATTGAAGATTGTAAATATAGGAAAGAACCAAAGCTTGTATGAGCATCTTATTAACTCATAATGACACTATTTTACCTTATTCTTATTTAGAAAGTGAGTTCGGCATAAGTTTACTTGAGTGAAATTTTGAACATGTTTTTAAGAGAAGCACTAAGTATTTGAATTTCAAGTTTTTATTTTCATTTTAGCTCATGTCATTTCTATTTTATTAAATAGGAATTCGTGAATCTTCGATGTCTTTGTTCGCGCAACATTTCGGCTGCGCTCAATGTGACAAGCAGAAACAAAAGAAAGTGCGCTTTTAGTTCGTGTGGTTTCTATTTTATATTTTGGAACTCTTGAAATGAATCATTTGCTTGCCAAATGTGAATTCGGCGAAGCCAATCTTCGATTTCCAAGGATTGAAAAGAAATGACTTGTTAATATGCAGTTTTAAAATAGTTTAACGGTTGGTGAATGGTTTGTAGCGTTGGCTAGAATTAAGTTAGTAAAAGAAAACGAACCAGAGGAAATTCCGAAAGAATTTTCCAAGTATGCTAGAACCTAGCAATTAAACATACACATCTTAAGTTAACCACTGGCTTTTCCTTTCAAATATGTTTCTGGTGTCAAAATTGCTAACTCACTCTTTTTAAAATCCTTTAGGTTTCTTGTTAGAATAATTTTTATTTGTCCATTTTCTATTGCTGAAAAATTTTGTAATGCATCTTCAAAATCTTTAAATTCAGAGTTCAAAGCATTTAGGACAACATTTTTATCCATTTTAACAATATCAATTATATTTAGGAGTTGTTTCATCTTCTCAACTATAATATTGTGCTTTGCTGTTTTTCTAAGTAAATAATAAACATTAGAAATTATCACAGGAGTTGTATATCCTTTGATTTCTTTTTCTGCACAAAGATTCAGAATTTCCGTTGAATATTCTGCGAATGGTTTTCTGTCAAAAAAGAAATCAAGCAGTACATCTGTATCGATTAAAACTTTATCCATTTATAAATATTTTTTTTCTAATCGATCTTTAAGCTCTTTTTTATAATCCATATCCTTAGGCATTTTAAAAGAACCTTTTAATGATTCAACGGCTGGATTCAGTTTTTTTCTTTCGTTACTCTGTTCTTCTTTGGTAAGTATTTTCAAATAGTTTTCGATAATATCTGATAAACTGCGATTTTTTTCTTTTGCGTAGATTTTCGCTCTTTCAATTATTTCTCTTTCTATTGTTAATGTCAACTTTGTGTTCATAATATTGAGATTATATTTACAAAGTTACGAAATAACTTTTTAATACGTGCAAATATTTTAATTTAAGCACGTGTTCCGAAGCTTGTGGCTAAGGTGTTTGTATAAGATTAGTTGCGTTGTTTAAGCAATTAATTTAGCAAATACGAAACAAGAAAGTCCGCGAGGATTTTCGTAAATTGGCTAAAACCAGCAATTAATTTTATACGGTGTTAGGTGCTGGCCTTTTCCATAAGTTTCTTTCAAGCAAAGACATCCGCTATGAGTTTTTTAATGGTTAAATTCTCTAATTTAGAAGCGATAGGTGAAACATTATCTTGATTCAATTTCCAATGCATTCCTTCATTATATATTATTCCTAAAAGATAATGAGATTCTGGCGACACAATTCCCATTTCTTCTGCTTTTTCTAGTTTACTTCTAGTTTTGTGGGTTCCAATAAATGCAGTTCTAGCCTCTGGACTTTGAAGTTTATCATATGCGATTCGTTCAATTTTCAGACGCAAAGCTCCGCATACAGCAAAAGGGTCGTAAGGAATGTCCGTTAAATAGTTTTGAACTTCGTTGTTTACGTGGGTTTCAAAATTGTCATTTTCGCCCCATAATTCTGGTATGGAAAGTGCTCTGAATTCATTCCTTTTGTTTATCGTTCCTGGGTCATAGTGAAGAAGATATTTTGATACTTCTGCTTTAATCGTTAGGTCGTCTCTGTTTCTTAAAAGATTAATTATTCCTTGAACAACTTGAATATTTGATTTGTTTAAATAATAAACTTTTTGATTGCTAAATGTGAAGTTCTTAAAGTAATTAGGGTTTAAATGTGTTAAAATTAAGGGATAAATTCTCTTGTTCGCAAGTTTGTATTCTTTTATGAATTGAGTAATATAATATTGTGCCGCTGTAAGGTTTGCATCATCTAAATAATCAAATACTTCATCAATTATTAAAATATTAGCTCCTTTTTTCAAGTGCCTTTTTGCTCTGAACAACATTGATATAAAGGTCAATATATCTCTCTGACCATTTGAGATATGAATCGCTTGGGGAAATTTTACTACTAATTTCCCTCCAGTTTGACTTGTGCTAATATTTCTCCAAGTACAGTTGAAAGTAGTAAGAGTTTCATCAAAACGTTGCTTGTCCAATCGGTAATTACTAAAAACACAAGCAGCTTTGAAATTGTTTGAATTACTATTGTAAAGTGTCACAAGTTGAATGGCAGCTAAATAACTTTTTGTTTCGCAATTATAGCCTATATCAAATTCATTAATTAAATCTCCAATTGTGTTAAGATAATTAATTTGTTTTAGGTCATTTAAACAGTTTAGAGAAACCCAATTATTTAAAACATTGGCTGTTGCTGTTTGATCTTGAGCATTTATACGAGCTATTATTTCATTTAATCTTCTTTGAATCAATAATCCATTCGCACGCTCTAATGCTTGGTAACTTTCAGATAATTTTTCTACTAAAACTAGATTGTTTAAAACAGAATTTGCATTTGGCAAAACTTTACCGCAATTCCCAAAAGCAGTTTTGCTATTTGTAAAAGAATATCCGAATGATGTATTTGTTGGAATTCTATCTACTAAAACCACATCTTTTATTTCTAGTCTAGCGGTTGCATTTCCAAACCGAGAGCCAATTCCTTTTGGTTTAGTTAAATTATTTATTACAAAATAATCAAAATGAGAGCTTATTGTATTTGAGTTATTGGTTGCTTCTAAATTAAGAACGGAATTGTCTTCTTTGACATATTCAATCGCTATTCTGGGCAGATTACTTATGTTTTCAGCGTGCAAATCATCTTCGGCAAGAAGAATTCGATTATTATTCATAGAATTGAATGCAGTAGCCAATGAACTTTTTCCAAATCCATTTGGTGCAACTAATAAGCTTGGTTTGTTAGGATAAATTCCGAGGTCAAGAGTTTTTTGGTCAATACCTTTTATATTTTCAATTTCAATTATCCTAATCATAAATTTTAGCTGGTTGGTTTTTTTGGCTTGCACCTAACATAAGCATAACAGGAATTCCTGTTATTTCTATTATAACTAAACCCTAATTTGCATATAATAATTTAGTTAAGAGACTAAAATTAAAATAATTCCATGTAAAGTCATACTAAAAAGTAAGATTTTTAATATTTATATTTAATTAATAGGCTTATTTTCTAATTAGTAAGTTTTCCTACTGGTATTAATTTGCTTTTTTGAACTCAATAATCGTGTATAACTTAAATTTTCAATTGATGTAGCGTAGTCTTTATGTATATGACTAATTTTTTATGACATATAATTAAAAAGAAACTCCCTGTTAGTACTCCAAAAAAGACGGATAACAGGAAGTTTTGAATGAATACATTACATTCAACAAGCTACTAATAGTTCAGCGTTGTTTTCTAAGTATTCCCTAAAAGATATAATATTTTTGATGCAAAACTTAGATTTCAAAATGTTGTGGATTCAAAAATTCTTAACGAAAAACCTCAGCTATACTGCGGAAAAGATAAAAAAACCATTCTGGATTTTTATATCGAACTCAAGTTTAGCGATTATTTGGAATTAGCAAATTGATAGCATACTACGAATTAGATTGCTGTTTTCGGATTGTAGCTGCATATTTGCCCGGAGAGACTTCGTACTTTTCTTTAAACACTTTCGTGAAATGTGTTCGGCTTTTAAAACCTGTCATCATAAACGCCTCGTTAACAGATAACCCTTTTTGAGCTAAAAATTCTGCTGCCTTTTTAAGTCTGTACATTTTTAATAACTCAAAAGGTGTTTGATTGGTAAGTACTTTTACTTTTTGATAAAAATGTGTTCGATTTAGATATAATTCTCTAGCAAGATTATTCAAATCAAACTCTTGATTGTCTAGGTTTTCTTCAATTAGACTGTATAGTTTTTCCAGAAATGCATTATCGTTTCTATTGTTCTTGTTATTTTCTTTAGTCAATGGAATACCAACCTGATAACGCTCTCGAAGCTGCTTTCTAATCGTTAATAACGCTTCTACATTTGTAATTAAATGTTGCACATGAAAAGGTTTTTTAATGTAAGCATCTGCTCCATCTCTAATACCTTGCAAGTGATCTTCAATATTTGTAAGTGCCGTTAATAAGATAACTGGAATGTGACTTGTTTTTAAATCTGATTTTATTCTTAAGCATAAATCTAAGCCATTCATTTCGGGCATTTGCACATCGCTAATTACAATATCGGGCCATTCATCTTCCATGGCATCAAAACATTCTTTCCCATTTCTAAAAGACTTCACTATAAAATATTTAGCTAATAAGTTGGAAACAAAGTTTCTCATTTCTAAATTATCTTCCGCATAAAAAATTACAGATTCTTTAAAATCGCCAGAAGAAATAATATCCGACTCCGTATTTTCTTGAATAATTTTAGTGGTTACGGAAACTTCTTTTTCTTTAGGCAAATCAATTTCATCAAGCACATCTGTAGGTAAATGCTTTTTTACAATGGGTAATTGCGTGGTAATTGTTGTTCCTTCATTTAGTATGCTTTCTGCACTAATAAAACCATAATGCATTTCTACCAATCTCTTAGAAAATGCCAAACCAATTCCTGATCCGCTAATGTGCGTATTGTCTTTTTTCTCTGATTGATAGAAGCGCTCAAATATATGCGTAAGATCCACACTATCTATTCCTTTTCCCGTATCCGTAACTTTGACAATTAAATCTTTGTCATTTTCTTTTGTATACGAAATCGTTATTGCATCACCTGAGCTTGTATACTTAAATGCGTTGTTGAGTAAATTATTGAAAATCTTTTCTAACTTATCTTTGTCAGCAGAAACTATTGTGAGCGATTCGTCTCCGATTAATTCTAGCTTTTTATCATCGTTATCTGCTAAAAACTTGAAATCTATAATCAAATCTTGCATAAAAACGCCAAAATTAAATCTTGAATAGTGCATTTTTAGCATGTTAACATCTGCTCTTCTGAAATCTTGAACTTGCTCTATTAACTGCTGAATTTTTTTAGATTGTCTTTTGATTAAATCCAACTTATCGTTAGCTTCTGGATTATTTCGAAAGGACTTTTTTAATACATCTAACGGTCTTGAAATTAGGGTCAACGGTGTTTTAATCTCATGCGAAATATTTGCAAAAAACCGTAGTTTTGCTTCATTAACTTCTTCTACTTTGTCTTTTTCAAATTGTTCGATTTCAACTTTATGATTCAAACTTTGTATTTTAAAAATAACTCTAACAACAGTATAAATAATAAGGATCCCAAATAACACATATAATATGTAAGCCACATTGGTATTCCACAAAGAAGGTTCAATAATTATAGTTAAGGTTTTGGGTTCGGTCCAATCATTTAGCGAATTTGAAGCCATGACACTCAACTGATATGAACCAGGTTGCAAACCGTTGTAAGAAATCGTTTTTTGATCAGAAGGAACTTCAATCCATTGCTCATTAAATGGAAGCAATCTGTATTTTAAATTATGGTTTTTTGGATTGAGATAATGAAGACTTACAAAATCTACGGAAAATACATTTTCAGTATGCTTCAATACTATTTTATCAGCTTCTGTGATTGTTTTATTGAGTAATACTCTGTTATTAATTGTATCACCTGGGCTTATCTTTTTGTTGAAAATTTTAAAGTTTTCAAATTGTATTCTCGGAAGTTCTTCAACATTTGGCACTTCATTCGAATTAAAATGAATAAACCCATCAAGACCAGATAGAATTAACGTTTCATTTTTTAAACGGGTTGAAGCATACCAAAAATCTTCAAAAGCTAATCCGTCAGAATTATTAAATTTTCTGAACTCTCGTTTTTGTGTATTAAATAAATTTAAGCCAATATTTGTTGATATCCATAAATTGTAATTCGTATCATATAAAATGCTTTTTACTACATTATTAGATAATCCATTCTTTTCTGTAAATGAAATAAAACTTGGTGAGGTATCGGAGTTTAATACTTTACATATTCCGCCACCTTCCGTTCCTATCCAAAAATCGTTATTGGGCAATCTCAGCATTGAAGTTACAAAGTTGCTAGATATAGATTTGCTATTAGCGTCATCATGAATGTATTGTTCAATTTCTGAATTTAACAAGGAAGTTTTGTCACTATTCTTTATTCTGATTAACCCTTTAGATTGTGTGCCTATCCAAACAAAATTATGCGTTGAATCGATAAAAACGCGTCTTGTAACTAGTGGTTTTTTATCTTTAAAAAATAGATTATCACTTAATTTTTCTAAACCTTTTACAGTATTGTTAGTGTCAACTATTATTTTATAAACATCAGTATTAGAAGCAATCCAGATATTTCCAGCTGTATCTTCACTGAACGATCGCAATACCAAATCTTCAGCATTTGGCAATATAACGTTTTCTACTTTTTTGAGTTTATTGCTTCCACTTACAAACCGTCTTAACCCGTTTTCTCCTCTGAATCGTAACCAAGTATTCTTTTTTGAATCTACAAATACAGCTGATATAGAAGCTAATTCCTTTTGAGATAACTGAAAAGGTATTTCTTCAAACTTCTTGTTTTGAGTATTTAATATGGTTAATCCGCCTAATGAAGAAGTCAAATAAGCGCGTTCATCATCAATTGCAGCAATATGAGTTACATTCGTAGAGCCCAAACTATTTTTACCATTGCTTTTAATAGTAGCTGTATGGAATGGATTTTTATTAATATCAAACCTATATAAACCTTCGTTAAATGTTCCAAACCAACAATTTGTGTTGGAAGAAGACGCTAAAAAACTAGATCTTAAAATTGGCAAATCATCGGTAAAAGTCTTACTCTTATAATCTTTATCAATAATAAAAGAGCTTGCATTATTTATATAAACAATCCCATCATTTAAAGTTCCCAACCAAAGATTTTCATTAGCATCAATAAGAGAAGTATTAAACTGATATTGTTCTAAATCTATTCGTTTTAATTGAAATGAAACAGGTTTTGAAGTAGTGTCTTTACTGATGATTGCAATACCATCTTGAAGAATCACAAGGAAGGAAATATCACTTATTTTAGTGACCGATTTACTATGATTTATGGTGTCACTTAGAACTTTAGTAAAGTTTTTAGCGTCCAAATTAAAATTAAACAAACCAATTGAAGTACTTATTAAATAATTGAATTTATCTATTTGTAATGCTTTTAAAAACCTAACTTTCTTCTCTTCATTATTCGTTGGTTTGTATTGACCTAAAAAAGAGTAGTCATTTTCATTAAAAACAAACAAACCATTCTGTTCGGTAACACACAGCATGAATTCATTTTCTTCGCTACGAACAATATCTCTAAGTATTGAATTGTTAAAACCCAATTCACTTAATTTAGGCGTACTAAACTTGTCAAATTGCTCTTTAGAATAATTGTAAATGGTTAGTCCTTGATCCGTTCCAATCCATAAGTTACCCTTTTTATCTTCACTTATAGATCGTACTCTGTTACTCGTTAACAGGTTATTATCAATTGTGTTTTTATAGGTTTTTAACTCGTAACCATCATATTTATTAATTCCTTCGTAAGTTCCAAACCAAAAAAATCCTTTTGAATCTTCAAGTATGGAAGTCACTCCATTATGAGCCAATCCTTCAGTTATCGTTAACTTTTGAGTATAACTAAGCGCTAACTCTTGAGCAAATAAACAAGAGCTAAAACAGATAACCAAAATGAATGCTATGAATTTTTTATGAGCCATAGAAGATTTTAATATATCACGAAAGGTAAATAAATTTTATCCGTTTATAATAGAATTGATAAAAATTACAAAAGATTAAAACTAACCATTACTAATAGCGGCAATTTTATTTAGTTCTTCTACAGAAAAATTAATATTCTCTAAAGCCTTTACATTTTCTTTTAATTGATTTACAGAACTAGCACCAATAAGTACAGAAGTAATTTCAGGCTTAGTAAGCAACCAAGAAATTGCCATTTGAGATAATTTTTGACCTCTAGCTTCTGCAACAGCATTTAAAGCTCGTACTTTATCAATACTATTCTTTACTTTGTCAGGATCTAAATAGGTATTTTCCTTTGCTGCTCTAGAATTACTCGGAATGCCATTTAGATATTTATCTGTAAGCATGCCTTGCGCTAAAGGAGAAAAAGCAATACAACCCAACGCTTCTTGTTTTAATATATTTAGCAGTCCATCTTCAACCCAACGATCTAAAATAGAATATCGAGCTTGATGAATTATAAAAGGTGTTTTTAACTCTTTTAACAACTTTGAAGCTTTTGCCGTTTCTTCAGGTTTATAATTAGAAATACCTACATACAAAGCTTTTCCTTGTCTCACAATATCAGACAAGGCTATCATTGTTTCTTCTAACGGTGTATTTGGATCTGGTCTGTGATGATAAAACACATCTACATAATCCAACTTCATGCGTTTAAGGCTTTGATCTAAACTAGACATTAAATATTTTCTTGATCCCCAATTTCCATAAGGACCTGCCCACATATCATAGCCTGCTTTGGTTGAAATAAATAACTCGTCTCTATAAGGCTTAAAGTCCTTTTGAAATATAGTGCCAAAATTTTCCTCAGCACTTCCGTAAGGCGGTCCATAATTATTTGCCAAATCAAAATGAGTAATGCCTAAATCAAAGGCACATCTCAAAATTTCTCTTGCATTTTCAATATCATCAACAAATCCGAAATTATGCCATAATCCTAAAGATATTGCAGGCAAAAGCACACCACTTTTACCGCATCTATTATAAAGCATCTTTTCATATCTATCCGTAGCTGGCAAATATGGTTTCGTATCTAATTTTTCGTTTGTATTCATTTAAAGAAGTTTTTACAAAAAACTTTAATCTAGTTTAAAAGTTTTGTCAAAATCTGGCATTCCATCTGCCTTCCACTCAACACCCGTTTTTTCATTATGCCACCATCTTGGTTGAATATTGGTTTTACTCCACGCTTCTGCTTGCGCTACTAATTCTTTTAAAATCGTTGGATGATTTGCACTTACATCAGTAGCTTCCTCAATATCATCTTCAATATTAAAAAGTTTCCATTTCTGTTGGTACACTTTTACAGCTTTCCATTCTCCATTTCGGACACCAACATCTGTATATCCGTTTCTATGGCGCATTGTAAAGATATTTTCGTTTTCACGAATTGGCTTTTGCATCATAAAATCATTCCAAATATCTTTTCCGTCCAATGCCTTTGTAGTTGGAATAGTTGCATCTGCTAATTTGGCAAATGTCGGATACAAATCTAAAGCCGAAATTGGACTGTCATACGTTTTTCCAGCAGGCACAACTCCATTCCAATGGAAAAACATTGGCACACGAAAACCACCTTCAAAAACACTTCCTTTTCCTTCTTTTAACGGATAATTTGTTCCGCCACGATCTGTACGTCCACCATTATCACTCAAAAATACGATCAATGTATTCTCATATTCACCAGAAGCTTTCAATTGCGCAACTAACTCTCCAACGCCTCTATCTACAGCATGTACCATTGCCGCATATGTTCTGCGTTTTTTGTCTTTAATATTTGCATACAATGCCATGTCTTCCTCTTTTGCTTCCAATGGCGTATGTGGTGCATTATATGACATGAATAAGAAAAATGGACTGTCTTTTTTGGCAGATTCATCAATAAACCGAACACCTTGCGCTGACAATGCATCTGTTAAATATTCGTTTTCTCGCACTTCTTTTCCGTTGTGTTCTAATGGTAACAAATATTCGAAAATAACTTTGCGTCCATTTGCTTTTTGCTGCGCGTATTTCTCACGATAATCATCTGGGAAATAACTATGTCCGCCGCCTAAAAATCCATAAAAATCATCAAATCCTCTATTATTTGGATGGTATTTTTGTACAGCACCTAAGTGCCATTTTCCAACCAATCCTGTTTTATAACCTGATTCTTGCAATACTTTACTAAAGAATTTTTCATTAATATCAATTCCTTCGCCAATTGTTTCACTATTTGGAGGCAAGTTGAACTGTGCACCAATTTTATGTGCATATCTTCCTGTCATGATTCCTGCACGACTTGGTCCACAAAAAGGATGCGGTACATACGCGGCAGAAAATTTTGTTCCGTTTGCCGCTAAAGCATCTAAATTTGGCGTTTTAATATCTTTTGAACCGTTAAATCCAACATCTGAATAGCCTAAATCATCACACATAATCATGATGATATTTGGTCTTGAAGGCGTTTTTACCATTGTTTTCGTAGCAACAGACGTTTCTTTTTTAGCGGTTGTTGTCCCTTTTTGAGCAGAATTGCATCCGATAGCGAGGAAAACTAACAGACAACTGAAACCCATTATTTTACTTGAAATATTCATGTGAATTATTTTTAATATTTTAATTACTTTTTACTTCTTCAATAAACAATACTTCAAATGGTTGCAATATAGGTTTCTCAGCTACTAACAGCCCATTTAATTTATTTTTAAATACTATTTTTTCGGTTGATTTTTTAGATTGAATCGTTAATGTAACAGCACTTTTCCCAACATTAATAATCGATAACACTTGATTTCCTTCTGCATTTACAACTTCACGCCAAATACATTTTTTAGCTTCACTTCCACTATTTTCAATCAATTGAAGAGATGAATTTTTATTTTTTTTGGTGATGATTTCCAATGCTTTGGATTTCATTTCCTGCAAAGAAGAAACGTGTATCAATGTTCCTTTTGATGATTTTAAACCAGTTATCGAACGACCATATTCATTTTTTAGAAGGCTTATAGCATCTATCAAAATTGTGCCGCCATTATCCAGATATTTTTGAAGCGCTGCAATTTCTTCTTCTGTAACCTGTGTTGTTTGATGAATCAAAATAACTTCCCAAGCGCTATTATCAATACGATTAATGATATTTTTTGTAGCAAAACCAAGCGATATTCCTTCAAAATTTAAACCTCCATACAGTTCAAAAATTTTGTCCATATATTCCGCGTTTTGAGTTGCACTCGTTTTGGAATAGAACAATCGAATTGGCTTTTCTTGTTGTTGAAACAGTGTTATATCTTCTGAAAACCGATTCAAATCTAACATTGTATTTTCCAACTCAAAAGTAACTCTAGGTTGCTGATTGTTTGAGCCTGCATATCCTTTTCCAGAATTTGGACGCAATGATCCATCTTCTCTACGTGGCCAAAACCAAGTTTGTGTCACATTTAAACCCAACGTATGTGCCGCCCAATAGGTTGCACGGACATATTTCGGATTCATATACAAATCTCGTGCGCGACTTCCGCTAAGCAAATGACTTTCAGAATTAAAATTGATTTGATTTGGCTGTACAGATTTCAAAAAATCATAACCCATATACAATTCGCGCCAATTCCATGCGTATATGGCTTCCCAAGCTTCGTCGTCTCGTGTATTGTTATAATGCGAGGCGGCATCATTTCCGTTAATCTCACTCAACTCGGTCAAGGTTTCCAAATCAATTCCACTATCAGGATCATTTTCCGTAAAAATAGATGGCATTATTTTTAAATGCGCTTTTGCGTTCGGATCATATTTTCTGATTTCACTCTTTAAAAACACAAACCAATCTGTCACACGTTCTTGGTTAAACGTTGTCCAATCGTACCATTTTGCAGTTCCTCTTTCTGCAATATCAACAGGAAGTTGTGTTGAAACTTTATCAAAATTTGACAAATTTGTGTTCCAAAGTTCGTTTACATTTTCAATAGTTGTATGTCTTTTTTGAAGCCACTTTTTAAATTTGTTCACAGTATATTCAGAAACATCCGCACGAAACCAAACACGCTTTTTTCCATCAGTATAATTTGCCCAACGTGGCTCATTCGTCAACATATATCCAAATTGTGCAAACTTTTGATTCGCAATTGTAGGCACGGTAACTTTGAACAATTTTGACATCATGTCGCGCGCACCAGGATTATCAATATCATACGAAGTAAATGGTTTTCCTACAATTTTGTTAAACGTATCTCCGTACGCTTTTGTTGTCCATTTTGGTACATTTTTATGCGATATAAACACAAAACCTGCGTTTTTAGATGATTTATTTTCTAATTTGGCTTGAATATTTTTTTGTAATGTTCCTGCTTCATTTTTAAGCTGACTTGGACTGATGAGACAAATATCCAATTCACCAAAATACTCATCTAAGCGTTTGGTGCTTGGTTTCCAAGTATAATCAGACAGAAATACAGGTTTATTTTTATAGTGCAATTCATTTCCTTTAATGACAATTTCTGACCAATTTGGGCGTATGTATGGTTTTCTAGTAATTTCTCCCTTTAGCAATCGTTTAGCATCTTCAATAACTTCATCCAATAATAAATTGATGTCACTTCGTTCGAATTCGGGAAGTCTTTCTGCTAAAATTTGTGCGCTGTCTTTATATATCTTAAATTTTTCAAACAGTACTTTATTTTCTACTACATTGCGTTCGTCCCAATCTGCATAGACTAAGAATTCTTTTGAAGTTGCAATGGCTAATTTTTCTTTGTATGCGTCAAGTCCTTTATTTTCTAATTGCTTGATGATTTTTTCAAGTGTTTCAATTTTTTGCTCGGCAGATGTCTCCAAAGATTGCGCACAGGCAGAATTCAAACTAGAAATACATAAAAATAGAAAAAGGTAAAATGCTTTTTTCATAAGTTATTATTTCAATTCAAGTTGATCTAAAACGTGTGCTGTTTTATTCGTATCAACAATCACTAATTGAATGCTTGATGCTTTAGAAAGATTTTCACCTTCCATATGTAATCGAAAAACTGCTAACGGATTTACCGCTTGTAATTGTATTTTTTCTAAAACTGTATCGTTGTCCATTACATATGCGGTTGCAAATCCTTCATGAAATACGCCATACGTTCCCGAAATAGTATTCAACGCTTTATCAAAAGTTAATTTTTGCGTTGTAATTCCTGCTAAATTTACGTTCAAAACGGGCGCATTTTCAATTTTTGCCGCGCCTTTAATTTCTCTATACGTGAAACTTTTACTTGGAGCTAAATTATATAATGGAGTTTTAACTTCTGTTTCAATATATCCTGTTTCCAATCCGCTACAAAATATAGCATTGTTCAAACCATGATCGTATTCGAGTTTGGAATCATACGGTTCCATAATCTTCGCGAAAGCGGTATTATTTTTTTTATTTACATAACACAACCAAGAATCAGAAGCAATCATGTGAAAACCTGCCATAAGATTGTAATCGTACTCAATTTCAAAAATTCCAGGCGCAACTTCTCCATTCCAATTGGTTCCATGATTGTAATATTTTTCAGTATGCTCAGGATTTTTTTTATCTAGCTTAAAGCGATTCCGATTGATGTAACGCCAACGTGCATCAGGATTTGTAGTAATTTCGTATTGTTCTCCGTTGGGTAATTTTATGTTTTTATCAAAAGGAATGTACACACGATAGTTTTCGCCGTCTTGTTCTCCTTCTGTAGTTTCAGAAACATGCTGACTAGAGATCATAATTCCTCTTTTCACAGGCTTTTCACCAACATTTTTTAGAGTATGATCTATATAAACCAAACTACTTGTTGTTGTAATGTATAATGTTCTCGCATATTGTAATTCTTCTTCTATTTCCGTAGGATATACAAATCCTTTGTTTCCAAAAAACTTTGGTACAGGAAGCGCTTGCACATCTGAAGTTACTTCGATGGTTTTAAATCCTAATTCATTTTTGCCTGTCACAACTTTGTAAGGTGCATCGCCAATTATTGCTGGTGGTGGCCAACGTTTTCCACGATTACCATCTTTGTCTACCGAACAGTTTTCATAGGGTAATGGAACCAATCGATATCCACCAAAATTTCGCCATTCGTTTTGTTTTACTTCGTCTGTTGCTGGAAATTGCTTTCCAAGAAGTTTTGGATTGATCCATAAAGATGGAGTTTCGCCTAAATTATATTCTAAAATTCTTCCTGCCGCATCGGGAACAACTGCTAAACTGATGTATTTGTTTTTGGCAACATGCACATTTTCCCAATTCCAACCTTTGTAATTTTCTGCTACAAATACAGTTTCAGTAACTGATTCTTGCGCTAGGCAACTCACAGATATTAAGATAATTATGCAATTAACGAATGATTTCATTCCGTTGTTTTTTTATAAAAATTATAAGTGCGCTTTGTTTCCTTTCCAACCTTTGTTGAATTGTATCATGAGTTCCTTTACTATTGCAGGATTTGCTTCTGCGATGTTTTTTGTCTCCGTCGGATCTGTTTGATGATCGTACAATTCAAGAAAAACAGGTTCTTTTTCAGGATTTGTGTAATCTTTCCAGACGATGAATCGATATCGATTGGTGCGCATTGCATAGCCCATAAGATTGTTTTCAAATAATTCACGATTCCATTTGTCGCCTTGTTGCTTTTTTATTTTTGCTTCTTGTTCTTTAATTAATGGTCCAAAATACGTTTCGCGCATTCCTTTCGATAATGGATTCGCTGCCCATTCGCGCAAGGCTGGTGTTGGAAATTGACTAAATGCCGCATGTTTCCATTCTTGATTTGGGTTTTGTAATAATGGCATAAAACTTTGTCCTTCTAAATGCGTTGGCTTTTCCAATCCTGCTAATTCGGCTAATGTTGGATACATATCTACCAATTCCACTAAAGCATCAGACGTTTTTCCACGAGTTCCTGCAGGCATATCTGGTGTCCAAATCATCAATGGAACACGTGTTCCAATTTCGTAATTGGTGGCTTTTCCCCAAATTCCCATATCGCCTAAATGCCAACCGTGATCGCTCCAAACAATGATAATTGTGTTGTCGCGTACGCCAGCTTCTTCTAAGGCAGAGATCATTTTTCCAACTTGTGCATCAACATATGATACAGAAGCTAAATACGCATGTTTTAGCGTTCTTGCCATTTCATCATTGATGGGTCCTTTTTTCGGAATTCCGAATCTGGCACGCAATTCAAATGATGGATGTAATCCCATAGTTGCGCCATTTTCTGGTGCTGTAGTTTGTGTTGCAAGCTGTATTTCTGCAGGATTGTATAAGTCCCAATATTTTTTTGGAGCCAACCAATCTAAGTGTGGTTTTTTCATTCCCATTCCTAAGAAAAAGGGTTTGTCAGGATTTTTTTCGAGCATATCTTTTAATGTCACAATCGCTAATTCTGCATTGTAGCCATCTTCATAAAATGTGTCTGGAACATCAGCATTTTCGTATGCAGGTCCTTTTCCTAAGCCGTTTCTTGGTGCATTTGGACCATATTTTTCGATCATTTCTGCACGATTCTTTTTGAACATTTCTTGACTTTCTACATTGGCAAATCCACCTGGCGTATTGCTTTTTTTGATCGTCATTTTATCCGTAGCAGGTTCTCTACTCCAAGAGAGTTCTAAATCTGCAAAAGCAGGTTTATGGTATATTTTTCCCGTATGAACCGTTTCGTACCCATTATTTTTGAAGTGTTGCGGAATGGTTATAATGTCTGGATTTGCTTCCCTGAAATAGGTGAAGTTCTCAATAACATTGATCGTTTCTGGTCGTGCGCCTGTCATAATACTAGCTCTTGACGGACTGCAAATTGCTTCTTGGCAATATGCTTTGTTAAAAAGCAAACCTTGACTTGCTAGCTTGTCTAAATTTGGAGTTACTGCAATGTCTGAACCGTAAGCGCCAATTTCAGGGCGTAAATCATCTATAGCAATAAACAAGATATTTGGCTTTTGTTTCGGTGTGTCAACTTTCGTTTCTTGCTTCGACTTGCAACTAAATGCAAAGAGTAAAAGCGTGAGTAGCATTAAACTGAATCTCATATAAATGATATTAATATTTTAGTTTTTTTCGAACACTACAATTTCTGAAAATTGGGATCGATTTCAATCGTCAAAATTAT
Source organism: Kordia antarctica (assembly GCF_009901525.1). Taxonomy (NCBI): domain Bacteria; kingdom Pseudomonadati; phylum Bacteroidota; class Flavobacteriia; order Flavobacteriales; family Flavobacteriaceae; genus Kordia; species Kordia antarctica. Next base: position 5,365,268 of record NZ_CP019288.1, on the reverse strand, counting down.
CTATTATCAACAGTATTTTATCTTTATTATTTTGTGAGAATATACTAAAGTTTCTCTTTATTTTTTTTGTAAAATTTGTTTAGTATGCTAGATTGTTCATTTGTAAGTGTTTGAGTTTTTAAAAACCAATACGCACGTCTTGCAATTAAGAAATTACCGTTTAAAAGTGGTATTGTATTTTTGATAATTGTAGTAGAGTTTGAATTCTTTTTTTCCATTAACTCTAGCAATAAAGTGATTTCTTGATAGGATTGTATCGAGGAAAATGTAGCGGTTAGCTTGTCTAAATATGACGTTGGGATAATAGAATCATATTGTTTCAAGGAATGAATTGCTTGCAATCGGTGTTCTTTTTCTCCGTTGGTAAATACTTCTGAAAGTGAAGTCAAATAGATTTCCGTTGGTGTCGTTTCTATATATGACAGCGCTGTTTTTAGGTCTGTTTTATTTTTTAAAACTCTTTTTACAATAACTGTTGCAAAAACCATTGTGTATAGTTTTCGTTGTTTTAATTCTTTTATTGCAATGTTGAAAAAAGTTTTGTTTTCATGTGTAATGAATTGTTTTAGTTGCGCATTAGAAGCAGAATTTCCTGTGGTATTTTTTATATGTTGTATGATTTCGCCATTTGCCCAATGCCATAACGTATAACATGTTAATGCCGCTCCTTTTACAGTATCTTTCTCGTCTAGCTCCAAGATAGTTTCTCCCGAAATGGCATCTACATCATCATTAAGACTGCTTGGTACTGTCCAAATTTCATCAATATAAACATCTTTGAATGGTGAATTTTTATTGCTTAATATACTGTGTAATTTTGTGTAATCTTCTGATTCAAATTTATCAGCTTCATATTTTTCAAGTGTTGCCTCTTTTTGTAATTTGTAGTGTTGATATTCGCCAATAGCATTCCAAAAAATAGTTACAGGAATTACTTTACATACTTCCGCAAGACATATTACCGATTTTACATCCATGTAATAGTGTATAGGCAATCCGTCACTATTTTGAACTTCTACCAGCGTGGAAATGATTGGTTCTTTTTCTCCAGGATGTTGTATGGTAACTTCGTGTTTTATTTCCTTAAAATTGGTGTTTTTTTCAACAGAAATAATACTATTGAAAATTACCAATAATGGAATTAGATACCAATTTACTATTTTTAAATTTTGCATCATTTTTTAAGCGTAACAACGTACTTCAAATAGTTTTATATTTTTTGCACCGTAGGTTTCGGTCATTTTTATGCGTATGGCGGTTGTTTTTAATGTGTTTAATTTTACTTTAATTAAACGCGTTCTGTTGTCTGTAATTTCTCCAACTTGTTTCCATTGTCCATTTACACGAGCTTCAAAACTAAGTGCTTTCAACATTTCTTTAGGGATACCATTTCCATATAAGTCATCGTTTCTACTATCTTTTCGCATCATGATATTACGTTTTAAGTTGGTATCACATTTTAATTCGATTGCCGATAGCGAGATTGCGTTTTCCCATTCTAATTGAACTTCCGCAAGTAAACCATCGGATTGCCAATGGTTTATTTCTCCATAAATATCCCTTGATATTCCATTGATCAAATTTTTCACATCTCCCGAAGTTGTTGAAGAAGCAAAGAGTAAACTCGCTTTTTTTGCAAGATTATTTGAATCATTTGCAGGTCGTTTTGGAATAAACACATCGTCTCGCAAAAGTTGTTCTTGCAGTTCATTGATATATTTTTGACCAATTTCTCTTGGCAAAACGTTTCTTTTTACACACATAGAAGCGGCAGTACCTACGGCTTGTCCTTGTAATGCACAGGTTGCCATAATTCTACTAGATGATAGTGCAATGTGTGTTTGACTTACGTTTCGTCCCGCAAATAATAAGTTTGAAATATTTTTTGAGTATAAACTTCTGAACGGAAATTGATATACTTCTTTGAAATGGTAATGAAAATAGCTTGGAGGCTCCGTTATGTTTTCTATGCCACCAGGATTGTGTTCGTCTAAAGACCAACCTCCAAAAGCAACCGCATCTTCAAAATTTTTATGATGTGTCATGTCTTTTTCTGAAACGATATAATCTCCCATAAAACGACGCGATTCTCTCCTGCCAGGCAACGAACCAACCCAATCCAAGGCTAAGTTTTCAGCTTCTGGAAATTTTCCAGAGTTTTTGATAAAGTCCCAAACACCGTGTAAATATGCCATCAATTTATACCTGTTTGTTTCAGCATCTGCGATGATATCGTCATTACTTCCAACTTCAATCCACCAAATTCCATCTTGAAATCCTGCAAATTTTCTCCTTTTGTGTCCGCCTTCATGTGTGTATTTTACAGCGTATGATGGCGGCGAATACTTCATTGGTTTACCCATGTCTTTGGAAGACATTAAGAGTGTTGCGCCCATTTGCCAACCGTCTGGCTCGTCGGGTGCGTATTTTTCGTTAAATTCTGCTTTTCCTTCTCGCCCAGTTCTATATTCCGCACCAGCAGTTGCTGCTAGCAATCCATCACCAGAGCAATCTATAAATACAGGCGCATTGATGGTAAACATTTTTTCTGTGGTTGATTGCCAACAACGTGCAGATTTTATCTTGTTTCCGCCCATAACTGCTTCAACAGCTTGCGTGTTTAACATCAATGTCAAATTTGGCTCACGTACCACAAAATCATACAATACATGATCAAATACAGGGAAAGATTCTTGTTCATTTTCGAAGCGATTGTGCAGTAGTATTTCTTCAATAATTCCTGTTTCGCGTTCAGCTTTTCCTTTTATATTATTAACTCCATTTAGATGTACGCGTATTTCGCTAGATGCATTTCCACCCAAAACTGATCTGTCTTGAATGAGCACTGTTTTTGCACCATTTCTCGCAGATGCAACTGCGGCACAGATTCCTGCCGCGCCGCCACCAATAACAGCAACTTCATAATTTACTACTGGTTTTCGGTTTGGTGTCCCTGTTTTTCCTGTTCCTAAATGATACCATTTGTCTTTCGCTTCATCATAAATCATATCTTTAGAACTCGCGCATGACGTAACTACCATCGGCACGATTCCTGCTGCAATGACGGCTTTGGTTCCTTTTTTGAAAAAATCTCTACGTTTCATGTGTGTATTGTTATTTACTTGGAAGGTTTCCTTTCCAACCTTTGTTAAATTGTTTCATGAGTTGCGCTACTAATTCGGGAGAATTTTCGGCAATATTAATCGATTCTAAAGCATCATTTTTGTGATCGTATACTTCTATAAAAACTGGTTCTTTTTCGGGGTTGGCTCTGTCTTTCCAAACAATGAGTCTGTATTGTTCGGTTCGCATGGCATAGCCCATTAAGTTATTTTCAAAGAGTTCTCTATCCCATTTTTCACCTAGTTGTTTTTTTATTCGTTTTTCTACATCTTTTAATAATGGACCAAAATAAGTTTCCCGCATGGCTGGTCGTAACGGAAATGCGCCCCATTCTCGCAATGCAGGTGTTGGAAATTGACTAAAAGCCGCTGTTTTCCATGTTACTTTAGGATTGTCTATTAGAGGTTTAAAACTTGTACCTTCTACATGTGCCGGCGTTTCAATACCTGCAAAATCTGAAAGTGTTGGGTATATGTCTACTAATTCTACTAATGCGTCTGTTGTTTTTCCACGACTTCCTTTTGGCATGTTTGGTGTCCAAATTAGTAGCGGAACTCTTGTGGCAATTTCATAGTTGGTGGCTTTTCCCCAAATACCCATTTCGCCTAAGTGAAATCCATGATCGCTCCAAATGATGATGATGGTATTATCGCGAATTCCAGCTTCTTCCAATCCACGTATCATTTTCCCAACTTGTGCATCTACGTAACTTACGCACGCTAAATACGCGTGTTTTAGAGTGATTGCCAATTCTTCATCGATGTCTCCTTTTTTGGGAATTCCGCTTCTTACTCGAAGTTCAAATGATGGATGCAAACCCATTGTCGCGCCATTTTGTGGTGCTTCTTTTTGTAATGCAAGAGCAATATCGTTTCTGTCGTATAAGTCCCAATATTTTTTTGGTGCTACCCAATTTAAGTGTGGTTTGTTATAGCCAACTCCTAGAAAGAATGGTTTTTGATTGTTTTTTGCTAACAAGTCATTCATCGTTGCAATTGCCAAAGTAGTATTGTAGCCATCTTTGTAGGTGTCATCGGATACATCGGCAGCTTCATAGGCAATGCCAGAAGCCAAACCATATTTGGCTACTTTTCCATATTTAGCAACCATTTCTTTTCTTGTTTCAGCTCTTTCTTGGTTATTTTTTTTCAATGCAAAACCAACTGGATTTTTGATTCCTTTTGACGTCATACTATCAATTGCTGCTAATCTGCTCCATGATTGTTCGTCTAAATCTCCATGATGGAAAATTTTTCCTGTGTATACTGTTTCATATCCATGCTGCATAAAGTGTTGTGGCAATGTGATGACCTTGGGATTGACTTCTCGAAATTTAATGTAATTGTGAAAAACGCCACTCGTTTCTGGTCGAATTCCCGTTAGAACGCTTGCACGTGATGGACCGCAAATGGCTTGCTGACAGTATGCATTATTGAATTGTAATCCTTGGCTCGCAAATTTATCCAAGTTTGGTGTAATTGCTATTTTTGAACCATATGCGCCAATTTCTGGACGTAGATCATCAATGGCAATGAACAAGATATTTGGCTTTTGTTTTGGTGTGTGAACTTTTATTTCTTGTTTCGACTTACAACTAAATACAAGGAATAAAAGCATGAGTGACATAAAACGGATTCTCATACAAATGATATTAATGTTTTAGTTTTTTTCAAACATGACAATTTCAGAAAATTAAGACCAGTTTCAATCGCCAAAATTATCTGTTATCAACAGTGTTTTTTATTTAATTTCTAGTAATAGTACTTCTTCTGATGCCAAATTAAATTGAGCATCAACAGCATTAGAAGTCATGATGTTTTTGATTGTTATTGGCGCACCTGATTTTAAAGACAATTTTATTTTGGTCGTATTATGACCAATGTTTAATAAGTTAACCAAATAAGAACCATCTTTTTGCTTGACAACTCTACTTATTGTTGTTTTGAATTCGTTCCCATTATCAGATTCAATGATTACATCTGGCATTTGATCTGCTACTTCTGCTAAGGCAGTTTTTTTGATTTCAACAATATCAGCATTTTTTAAAGCAATCAATTTTCCGTTGCCTGAAGTTAATTTTTGAGTACGTTTTTCACCATATTCATTCATGGATAAACTCTTAGAAGAATCTAAAATTACGGTTCCTCCATTGTCTAAATACGATTGTAACGTTGTAAATTCAGCATCGGTTACATATTCGGTATTGTAAACTACAACTGTGTTCCAAGTACTGTTGTCTTGTTTTTCAATGATGTTTTTTGTGACGAATCCTAATGGCAAACCTTCAAAAAATAAAGATTTGTATAGTTTGTTCGTTTTTGTCATGTACTTAGGCGTATTGATGGCGGAAGTTTCTGAATAGAAAAAACGTAGTGGACGCGGTTGTTCACGAAGTTTTATTATTTCTTCTGAGTAGGTGTTTAAATCAAGCATTACTTGAGTGACTTCATTAGCGATATGTGGTTGCATATTGTTAGAACCTGCGTATGCGCCACCTAAGCCTGGATCAAAGAAATTGAGTTCACCTTCTAAACGATCTTCAGGCGAACCATCTGGATCACGTGCCCAAAACCATCCCATATTTGCATCCATCCCCATTAAGGTAGATAACCAATATACATTACGCACATAACTGGTACGCGCATCTAAGTCTCTCCATTGACCAGACGATAAAAAATGTGATTCAGAATTGACATTAATTTTGTTTGGACTTACAGATTCTAAGAAATCGTGTAGGATTGCCATTCCGCCCCATTTGTAAGTATATTTTTCTATAAAATCGGAATTGATATGCGGTCTAATACTTTTACTACCCAACGCTTTTGCATCGTGTCCGATCATGGTGGTTAATTCTGTAAGTGCTTCAAAATCCATTCCGTGTGAGCGTGAATCTTCATAAAAAGTACGTGGAAAAAGTTTAATATGAGTATCAGCATTTGGATTTACGGCATGTAATTCATCTTGATTGAATTTGAACCATTCCGTAGTTCTATCCATGTGATATCTATTCCAATCATACCACATTGGTTTTCCTGTCAATGCTATATCAATCGGTATTTCTATTTCAACAGCGTTAAAATCTTTATATGTACTTTCCCAGTTTTTATTTAACGCATTGATATTGCCATCGTATTTGTTTTTTAACCAAGTTTTGAATTTATTTAAGGTGTATGAAGATATGTCATTCATTTCCTTATATCTACCTGTCCAATGTCCTTTTTCTGAATACCAATGTGGTTCGTTTGCGAAAATATATCCTAGTTCAGTTACCTTTTTATCTTTAGTGAGTTCTCCGGTACGACGTATAATTTTCCCCCATATTTCTCTCGCCAAAGGATTGTCAATATCAAAACCTGTAAATAAGGAACGTCCTTTTCTGATTTCTGGTTCTTTAGCTTCTGCCCATTCTGGAATACCCATTGACCAATAAATTAAGAAACCAATATTGGTATCTGGAATGCTCGTAAGTTCTTTCATTAATTCTTCATCAAACGTGCCATCTTCTTTGAGTAGGAACGAATTGATAGCACGATCATGATCTACAGGATATAAATTTTCACCTCCATGATAAATTGCGCCTAAGTGATCATTATATACGGCTTCGTTTGTTAGCGGCTGTCCTACAGTTTTTGAGAAGTAATCATAAGGAAAAGAAGGTTTTCCGTTACTTATAAACATATTGTCCGCAGCTTTAGCGTTTTTCCAATCGACTTTAGCAACAGGTCTACGTTTAATTTCACCGTTAAGTTCTTTGTGTAAATCATCAATACTTTTATCTAATATTTGAATGACTTTTTTACGTTCAAAATCGGGTAACATTTCAGCAAGTGAATCTTTTTTGTCTTTGTAATAACGTTCATAGCTAAATAATTTTGCTATGGCAGTTTTATTCGCTTCATCCCAATCAGCAAATTTTATAAATTCTTTTGAGAACCAAAGTGTGGTTTCTTCTCTAGTGACATCAATAGAGTTTGTTTTAGCTTTGCTCATTAGACCCTCAAGGGTTTCTATCTTGGCAAGAGCTTCTTCTTTTGGTGTTTTAAATACAGATTTTGTACCACATCCGTTGAGAAGTATAATACATATAAGACCAAGTAATAACGCCTGTTTTTTCATGTGTATAATAGGTTATCTATTTTAGTATTGAGCTTGTTTAAACTTTTTCAATAGCTTAGTTTTGTTGCCAAACTCTTATGTAATCTATTTGGTATTCTGCAGGTGAAGCTAAGTCTGAAGCTTCTGGTAAGCCTAGCCAAGGAAATGTTTCTGAGTCAAACCAAATCCAATACGCAACATCAGTAACCCATCTGTCTGGATCTGCTCCATTATTTGTTACTTCCGACTTTAAAAAAGTTCCGTTTGGGTGCAATTCTCCATCTATATATACTTTAATATATTCTGCTGTCCATTCAAATCCATAAACATGAAAATCGTCTGCAGTATTATTCTCTGCCTGAACGTTTCTAGTATACGCAGGTCCATTGCCACTAGGCGAATAGTAATCATTATTTGGCTCCCAACTTATCATGTTGACTTTTAATCTTTTTTTCCAATCTTGATTCGTTTTGTGTCCTCCAAACATTTCAAACATATCTAATTCAGATTTATTCGGAATTGATGATCCTGCTCCAGGTCCAGTAGTCCAAAAAGAACTCGTTATTTCTGCATTAGCCGCTTTACTTCTAATTTCCATATAACCATATAGAAATAGTGTTTTACTAATAACTGCTGCTGTCGTAATGTTTTCGTAAGCAACGCCATTTTGAGGTGTTGTAGAAAAAGCAAAATTAGGCTCCCATTTTGTAAGTATTTTAAGTTTATTATCTTCTACGATAGCATTTTCTGTGCTAAACTGCGAAGGTGCTCTTCCAATAAAATTGGATTTATAAATACCGTCTTTCCCTTGAATTTGCCATTTAGTCTCATCTAAAACTGCACCATTAAACTCGTCACTAACTTGAGTGTTTAAAACCCAATTACCTGCATTATCTTGATCTGATAATGGAAAGTTTGCATTCGGAGTTGGATCTGGTTCAGGATCGGGATTCGGAGCTGGATCTGGTTCTGGATCAACAGTAGCAATTGGCTCTGGCTCAGGATCATTCCCATCAGAACAAGAGATGTTTCCAACCATTAAAAATATCGTTATCAGAAAAAGAAATGCCGTGTTTTTTCTATTCATTTTCATCGTTTTTTCTTTTTTATAGTTTTACTTCTTTTCAAGTTTTGCCTGAATTTCTTCTATCGTTAAATTTTTCGTTTCTGGTAAGTATTTATATAGAATGATTAATCCAACAAATACAATTCCTCCATAGAAAAGAAAGATTGAACTTGCGCCCATATTAGCGAGTTGCCATGGAAAGAAAAATTGCGTCAACGCGCTAATTACACTTGATATTAATGCAAAGAATGGAATTGCAATTCCTCTCAAAGAAATCGGGAAAATTTCAGAAAGTAAAACCCACATTATTGGTCCTACTGAAAAGTGAAAAGCGGCAATAAAACTCAAAATACCAAATAGAATTAATGCTGCATTTAATACGGCTGATTTTTGCAAAAAAGTACTCGAATTATCTCTTGCAGAGATTTCTCCCATAACACCTTTTACTGCTTCTTTAAATTCAATATCTGTTGCATATTGTTTTCCAACTAAAGTTGTGAGTTTGTTTATTTCGGGAATGTCTTGCATTTCAGAAATTGCTTTTTCAGTTACTTCATATTTTGCAGTTCCAAAACCATACGCGCAAATTCCTAAGCTTAAAACTACCCAAACTAATCCCCAAATCATCATTGGTCGCCTTCCTACTTTGTCAATTAAAACGAGTGATAAGACTGTAAAAATCACACTTACCAAACCTATCCAAATGGCTTGTTGAAATGCTGCTTGTTCTCCTAAGCCAAGTTGTTCCATTACAGTTGGCGCATATGTTAACACTGCGTTGATTCCTGTAAATTGTTGCACAAGTGCCATCGTTAATGCCACAACAGCAATGATGCTCATTTTGGAGCTAAAAATTTCTTTTAGTTGCGAACCAACCGACCTGTCTTGATTTCCTTCTGAAACACTTTGCTGCATTTCTGCAACTTGAATTTCTATTTCATTTTCAGGAATTACTTTTTTTAGTGTTTGTTTTGCTTCTTCATGCTTACCTTTGTAAACTAACCAAGCTGGACTTCTTGGCACTGTATAAAGTAATCCAAACCATATTAATGCAGGAATGATTTCTATTCCTAACATCCATCGCCAAGTGTATTCTTTTAAACCTATAGAAGTTACCCATTCTGCATCAGAACTAGTAGCTTGCAATATCCAATAATTGATAAAGTAAGCCGCTGTAAGTCCTATAACGATGTTTATTTGCGTCATTGAAACCAACTTTCCGCGCCATTTTGCAGGTGAAATTTCGCCAATATACATCGCTGCCAACGTGATTGAGCTAAATGCCAAACCTCCTAAGAAACGTGCTGCAAGTAAGGTTACATACGAAGGTGCAAATGCAGAGCCTAATGCGGAGATTAGATATAATGCCGCAATGACTTTTAGTGTGGCTTTTCGTCCATATTTGTTACTTCCCCAAGCGGCTAGTGGCAATGCTACCAATACGCCAATTCCTGGTCCGAAACCAAGTGCGCCTACTTGCCATTCATTAAGATTAAATTCTGCTGTAATGAATTTGAAAGCTCCCGAAATTAGGGCGGCATCTAAACCAAATACAAAACCACCTAAGGCAACTATAGTTGCATATGTAAAGGCATTTTTTTTGAATGAACTCATAGGGTATTGTTTATTTTTGGGTTAATTCCCAATTTTTATATTCTGTGTGTCTCCTGTTGCTTTTTGTGTGATTGTTTCTCCGTTTGACCATGTTACTTTGATTTCTACGGATTCATCACATGTGTTTCTTCCAAAGTGTACAAATGTATCATAGCTTAAGGAATACATTGCGCCAGTTGCACCAACACGTTTTGTTTGCGTATTTTCACATGAAGAAATTTCAACAAATGCACCTAATGGTGAAACCTTATTTTCTTTTGATGTTCCAACTTCAATCGTGATGTAATTGTTATTTTTTGCAGTAGCTAATTCATTTTTGAATAGATGCCATTTTCCTCTTTCGTTGCCAATAATTACATCAATTATTCCGTTCTTGTCATAATCGATTGTTTCGACCGCCATGCCAATTGCACCTTGTTCTGAAGAAATAACTCCGTGCTTTTGAAGTTTTTCAAATCCTTTTCCTTTTTTGTTTAGATAAATGATCGATGCGTTCGCGTGAATTAAATTCCCTCTTTTAACAACTAAAATATCTTGATAACCATTATTGTCAAAATCTGCTACAGTAACTGCTGTTGTATGTTCTTTGAAGTATAAATTATTCTCTTTGGTTACATCTTTGAATTTTTTACCTGTATTTTCTAATAAGATATCATGCAATCCTTCTGAATGTTTACTTATTGGATAGTTCTTTACATTGCGAATGATTCCTGTTGCTGGTGCCCACAAAAACCCTGCAATACGCCATTTTTCATTTCCGACATAGCCAATATACCAACCTTTTTTTTCTTTGTAATTGGCATTGTCGGGAAAACCTAAAGCGTCACTATTTACAAGTCGAATGTTTTTTCCTGAATGCGTTTCGCCTGGAAATTCATAATCATAAGACGATTCGCCAATGAAATATGTATCATTATTTGGCCATTGCGACTGAAAGTTTTCCAACGTTAACAAATCGCCAACAGGCAAATCTTCTAATTGAAAGAGTCCGCGTTTTGTGAAGAAACCTAGCGTTTTTGTTTCTTTGTCGTAGAATGTTTCTCCTTTTTTGAAATCTTCTCCTCTAGTAATATATAAATCAAAATCGCCATCGTTGTCAAAATCTATTTCTGCAATGCCTGTAACTTCGGTTATATTTTTTGGTAATATTTTTTTTGAGACATCTTTATACGTTAAACCGCCATTTCCTTGATATGCTTTTAGCGCGCCATTTCCGTAGAGAATAATATCTAGTATTTGATCGTTATTAAAATCAGTTACCATTGTTTTTTGTCCATCTACTTTGATTGCAGGAAGCGTATTGTTGAGAATTAATTCTTCTTTTCCATTGTTTTCATAGATGTAATTTTCGCTTTGTCCTTTTTTAGAAGCATCTGGAAATGCAAAGTTTAGCAAATCTAAATCGCCATCATTATCGCCATCAATGAACGCAACCGTACGACCTCGCATTAATGCCAACGGTTCTTTGAAATCTGGCAACGGAATGAATTCACGATTTTTAGTTACTCGAAATATTTTAGAGTTTCGAGCATTACTTCCCGAGCCGCCACCACGTGACATAATGACTTCTAAATTCCCGTCTTTGTCAAAATCTCCAACCGAAATACCGTGTAAATCTCCCATAATAATATCATACGGTTTGGAAAATTTACCTTTATTGTTCCATTGTACTTGTATCCCAAAACCATGATCGTTAATTAACAGATCAGGATATCCATCTTGATCTAAGTCAGCAATTACGGGCGAATCCCATTTTCGAAGATTTTTGTCTTGTCTAGGAAATTCCTTGAACACTTCTTTAAAAGATCCGTTTTCTCCTGTTTTCTGAGCAAAGCTTTGCGTAGTTATAGCAATAACAATGCATGCCGTTAAAAACAGTTTTAGATATAGTGTATGTAATTTTTTATAATGCATATTATTTAGTTCCAAACGATTGGCATGAATACTGTCATTTCGGCCTGACCGCGATTACTCCAAGCAAAATAAGGCACAAATTGCGCTTTGTATGTTTCCCACGTTGGTTTTTCTACAGTTCTGTACATACCTTCTTTTTTGTCTTTTCGTAATAATAATTCGCCTTCTATAGTTGTTACTCCGCCTAAAAAGTCTTTTTTGTGTTGTGCTTTTAGTGGAATATTTCCATTAAAATACACATCTAGTATTTCTGTTCCTTTTGGTAAATCGGGTGTTTCTATACAGTATACAATTGGTCCGCGTTTGATAGCGACTTGATTTCGTACTTCTTCAATTCTTGGATGACCTTCTACAAGTTTTATTTCCATCGGAAGATTTAATGTAATGACATCTCCTTTTTTCCACGCGCGATTGATCGTTGCAAATGTTCCCGATTGTGCAGCTTCCGCAGTTTCTCCATTTACTGAAATCGTTGCGCCTTCGCACCAAACTGGAATTCTTAATTGCATGTCAAATGCTTCATTCTTGCATTCGTCTATTGTAATGGTTACTTTTCCATCCCACGGATATTCAGTGACTTGCGTTAATTTTATTGGAGATCCATCTGTAAGTTTTGTGTCTAATTTGTTTCCTCCGTAAAGGTTTACAGCAACTCCATTTTTCGTAATACTATAACTCCAACCAGATACTTTTGCAATGGTTCGCACCAAGTTTGGCGGACAGCAAAAGCATTCTAAATATGGTTCTCTGTTTGGTGTTTCGGTTATGTCTTTATGTGAATGATAATCTCTTGTATTGTTCACCATTCGCAACGGATTTGCATAGAAATAATCTTTTCCTTCTACACTTATTCCTGATAAACCACTGTTATATAATACCAATTCTATGATGTCTGCATATTTTGAATCGCCATGAATATGTAACATTCTATAACTGAACATTGCGTTACATAAGTTGGCACATGTTTCATTGTAAGCGGTCATATTTGGCATCATATACGCATCAATAAAACCTTCTTCAATCATATCTAAATTGGTCGATGCGCCATAATGTGCTTGACCAACCGCGCCTGTAACGTACATTTTTTTGTCTGTTACATTCGCCCATAGTTTGTCTAATGAGTTTAGCAATGCTTTTTCGCCAGTTTCTATATAAACATCTGCTGCACCAGCGTAATAATATAGTGCTAAAACTGCATGCCCGACAGCTTCTTCAGCTTCTCGAAACGGCGTGCGTTCTTGTACCATATCTCCGATAGGATAACCGACTGTTGTTGCATCATGTTTTATTTCGTATGTACCGCGATTGTTGATGAATTTTTCAGCGAGTTTTAGATACTTTTTATTTTTTGTTACTCTGTATATTTCCACCAATCCCATAATTTGCGTTTGGTTGAATCCAAAACGCGCATAGTGTTTTGTATTTGGCATGAAGATCGTGTATAACAAATCGGCATGTTTGATGGCAATGTCTAAAAAGTTTGTTTTTCCTGTAATGTTGTGATGTACACATGCGCTGATGTAAAGATGTCCGCTGTTGTACATTTCATGGTATTTTCTGTTTTCAAAACGATCGGCATCTGCTCGTAATTGAATTTGCGTTTGCAAGTATCCATCTTCTTCTTGTGCTTTTCCAATGAGCTCAATATACCCATCTAATTCATGGAGTAATTGCTCATTTTTGGTATGCGCATACACGTACATTTTGGCTTCCATAAATTTATAGAAATCGCCATCATGCCAAAACATACCTTTGTGTTCACCTTCTTTTTCACCTGCGGCAATTTTAAAGTTGTTTAGGGCATGTCCAATATCGCCACATAATAAATTGCCCATATAAGGCACCATTACTTCTTCACAGGTTTTGAATTTTTCAGCCCAAAATCCTTCTGTCCAATTACAATCGCCTATCTGTATTTGCTTTAATGTATGATGTGTACTCATGTTTTTAATGTATCTTTTTTATCGCTTTCGCGAGAATGTACGCTGTGATAAATTTAGTTTTTAGTGATTTTCGCCACTTTTGTTATGATTAACATTGTAAAAATCAGATGTATATTTTCACCTTGTTATTGTTTGATCTTTGTTTCTTTTTTTATGATACTTTTTGGCTGATTTTCTATGTCCCAATAGTCATCCATCCTGTCAATATCTAGTTTTTCAAAGCTTTTTTTGAGCATCCAACGTGGTCTTTCCAACGTTAATTCCCATTCAAATAATTCTTTATACATTTCCTTGACGCGTTCAGGTTCCGAAGCAGCAAGATCGTTGAGTTCTTTTAAATCATTTGGCAAGTAAAACAACATGGCTGGACGATCAGGAAAACGAATGAGTTTCCAATCTCCTTTACGAATGGTACCACGTCCATCTTTTTTCCAAAATAACACATTGTGCGGTTTGTCTGTTTTAACATTTTGCAGATACGGTAGTAAATCTACTCCATCAATGTCTTTTAATTTTTCAGCGTTTCCGCCTGCCGCCGCGTAGAACGTTGGTAAAATATCGAGTAAACTTATTGGATGTTCATACGTAGTATTTGGATTAATTTTTCCTGGCCATTTCATTAAAAAAGGAACACGAATTCCACCTTCTAAGTGATTGGATTTTGTTCCACTTAGTGGCAAGTTTGAAGCCGCATTTTTGTCAGTTGGGCCACCATTATCGTTTGTGAACACAACGATTGTATTTTTATCTAATCCTAATGCTTTTAGTCTGTCAAGCACTTTTCCTGCGGCTCTATCCAATGCTAATGTCATAGCTGCCACCGTTTTTCTTTTCCCTGTTAGTTGTGGAAATTGCGCTAAATCTTCTGGCGTTGCATCCATTGGTGTATGTACTGCATTGAATGAAATCATGACAAAAAACGGATTGTTTTCTTTGTTACTTTTTTCTATGAATGTAATCGCTTCATCCGCTAATACATCTGTAAGATAGCCATTTGGTTCTTGGTAGTTTCCTAAACCGCGTTCCATTAAATCCAGTTTATTTTTAGGTTCTTTTGAGTACGGAAAGTAACTCCTTGCGCCACCTCTGAATCCATAGAATTCATCAAAACCGCGTTTGGTTGGATGAAATTTGTCTGCGCCACCTAAATGCCATTTGCCATAAAAAGCAGTACGATATCCTTGTTTTTTTAAGTAATCAGCTAAAGTAACTTCTTCTGTAGGAACGCCCATTTGTGCGCCATCTGCAGCAGAAACTTTACTCATATAGCCTGGCACATTGTTTTCTTCAAAGCCAAAACGTTGTTGGTATTTCCCAGTGATTAATCCTGCGCGTGAAGGTCCACAAGTTGGATCGGAAACATACGCTTGTTCAAATCGAACACCTTGTTTGGCTAGTTTGTCTAAGTTTGGTGTTTTCATGACATCACTACCGTGAAATCCAAAATCGGCAAAACCTGCATCATCTGCAAATAACAAAACGATGTTTGGTTTTTCTTGCGCAAGTATTTGTGTTGAAAACGTTATCGCGATTAAGGTAATAAAAAGGCTTTTCATCTGTAAAACTATCTTTTGTTTACAAGCTGATTTTACTCAGCTTAAATGTTTCGACTAAATTATATACAAAATCGGATTAGTTTTAATTATAACTTACCATTTAGTAACTCTTATTTACCTTTATTGGTTTTTGGAAGATAATTGTGCTATTTTTTGATCGTTTTTATGGAATTTAGAAAATATGGTATCCATAGTTTGTCTTGAACTAATAGTGCTATTTTTCAAAGTAGCGTTGCAAATAGTTCTATAAAGATTCTCGGTAATCTTTAGGAGTTGCTCCCATGATGTATTTGAACTGTTTGTTAAAGTTGGTTATTGAATTGTATCCAACTGCATAACAAACCGACGAAACCGATGCTTGTCTTTGAACTAGTAAGCGAGAAGCGTTTCTGATTCTGACCTCATTTAGAAATTGCGTGAACGACTTATTGGTCATTTTCTTAAAAAATCGACAGAAAGAATTCGTTGTCATACAAGCCACTTCTGAAACATCTGTGAGACTTATGTTAGAAATATAATTATCGGATATATATTTTAATACTTGATCAATACGCTCAGAATTTTCAGTTGTATATTGACGCATATCTGAAGATGATAGTATTTTTTTATCTGTAGTTTGCGACAGCTTAAATAGAATATTTAATAGTTCAATACTTTGTTCTGCTTTTGATAATGTAGATAATACCATTAAATCATCATGCAAATTTTTACTTAGTGCTGAACCAAAAGATATACCATAGTTCGATTCTTTTAAAAGCTTGTCAATTCCTGAAAACTCAGGATTATTAAAAGTGTTTTCGCCTATAAAGTCTCTTGTAAATTTGGTTACAATCGTTTTTACAGAGATTTCATCTTCTGTTTGGTTGTAATAAGAAACGTCATTTCTCCATAAATGTGGTAAATATGGACCTACTAATACTAAGTCTTCTGGTGTAAATTGTGAAACATCATCACCCACAAAACGAATTCCGAAACTTTCAGAGATATAAATTAATTCATATTCCGCGTGGTAATGCCACTCAGAATCCAGACATGGCTTCTCTTTCGTCGTAATACTGAGACGTTTATTTTGGAGTGTATCGTTATTTTTTATTACCAATTTCATATATATCAAATATAAATAAAAATAATTTGATAATTATAACTCTTTTATTTGATAATTTAATAATGATATTAACAATTATTTATTTAAACTGCTTTTCTGATACAATTTATTGAATTTCTGCAACAATGCTTTTGAAGTATGTTTCTAATGCACTAAAGTCATTATTTGCAATTATTTTTTTATTGAGCAATGAACTTCCCATACCAACACCTGTTGCGCCAGCTTGAAAAAACGATTTTATATTTTCTTTTGAAACGCCTCCGGTTGGCACTAATTTTATTATGTTTAAAGGACCAAGAACATCTTTTATATAGGTAGCTCCTAGTTGTGTAGCTGGAAAAACTTTGACCGCCGACGCACCTAAAGACCAAGCTTTGTAGATTTCGGTTGGCGTGAATGCGCCAGGAAATATTGGAATGTTTTGCTGAACAGCCTTTTTTATGACAATTTCATCAATGATTGGTGTTACAATGAATTGCGCGCCTGATTTTACAGCTTTGTCATAATCTTCCGTTGTGCAAACCGTTCCTGCGCCAACATTTAATTCCGGGAAATTAGTTCTTAAATATGAGATAATTTTATCAGCATCTTTGGTATTCATCGTGATTTCAATCGTAGTCAATCCTGCGTTTACGTATGCTTGCGCAATTTTTTTTACGGTTTCCATAGGAATGTTTCTCACGATTCCTATAATTGGAACTTTATTGAATAATTCCCAAGAAAAATTTGATGTAGTTGTCATGTTATATTCCTATTTTTTGTTGTCCAATAATGATTGCTTTTTCTACGATTGCTTCATTAAATAAAATGTAATTATCGGAACCTATTATATAATCTAAACCTAATTGATATAATTTTGAGAGTGAAGCTGGCGCAGCTATGTATATTTTTTGAGACGTTTCTTTTAAGTACGCCAATTCATCGCCTATTAGTAAACCACTTAAAAAATAGTAGTTTTCTTCGTGTGTTGCTTTTTTAGCTAAGTCGTTTGCACGAATGGAAAATAAGTTTGCGCTTAATTCACCTTTTACACCAAGTTGTACACCTTTTAAAAAGTGTGCTTCTAATGATGAATTAATTGGTGTCTTTTTTATTGAATTTGATAAGATACTTTTTGTGGCTAATAATTCAAAAACTTCGCCTGTCATGTAACTTTTCAACGCTGTAAATTGTCCGTTTGTATACGTTAGATGTTTGCTGTGTGTTCCTGGTAGAATTAAGATACTGTCTTCATTCGTCATATTTTCTGAAAGACCAATGGCTTGTGTTTCTTCGCCACGCATCATTCCAAAAGCATCTGAAACACCTGAGATTAACAGTATTTCTAAACCAGTATTGAGTGTTATTTTTTTTGATAAGAGCGAACTTCCATCTTTTTGAAAAGGCATTTGCGCATACGGCATTTCAGACATACCAATATTTGCGGTAATCATTCCTGAAGCAATTATGAGATGGTTTTGATGTTCTTTTGGTAGTTGCTGCACTTGTTTTTGCAGATATTCAGCAAAGAAATCTGTTTGACTTAATTTTTCTTGCTGTAAAAATTCGCCATAAACTACTTTGACACCTTTCGTTGTTGCTAATGTGTGTATTATTTTTAAGGCATCAAGTGCTACAACGTGCAATCTAAAATTACTCGTTCCCCAATCGCAACTTATAAAATGTGTTGGTGTTTTTTTCATTTCGCTTCAAGCAAAAACTTAGTTATACTAAAATAATGTTTTGTTACACTACAAAGTACATTCATTATTAGTCTATAAAAATTGTGTCAATTATCATTTCATAGTCCTATTTTACCCTATTTTCAACTTCTTCATCAATTTATTCCTCAGAAAGTTATTAAGGGTAATTTCTATTTATAAGTGGGTAATTTACACTACAATAACGTTTTAGATTTATCCATAAATTTGTTTCATAAAATATCCAAGATCATAATTATAATAAAATGACACACCAATTTTCTTATTACAAATATATAGTAATAGTCTTTGCTTTCTTGATGATGCTTAGTTGTGGAAATCAAAAACAAAGTGCTTCAAATGCAACTCAGAAAACGATTTCTGTTCTTCCAAAATCTGATCCTTCAAATACTGGAAATTGGACATTAAATACAGACGTAAGTGATGAGTTTAACGCTAAAGACTTAGATACTGATAAATGGCGTATTGTTGGTGAGTTTGAAAATGGCGTTCCAACGTATGTTAATGAAGATCAACCTGGGAAGACAGAATGGATTGGTAGAGCGCCTTCTCAGTTTTCTGGTAAAAATTTTAGACTAGAAAATGGGATGCTTATTTTAGAAACAAGATGGGAACCTGATTTTCCTTTTAGCAATACTACTCAGAAATATCAAGGCGTAGAATATAAGTATGAAAACATTACCACAGCTTGCTTAATTACCCGTAAACTATTCAAATATGGTTATATGGAAATCAGAAGCAAAGCCGCTGATGCCGAAGTTACGAGTTCTTTTTGGGGTACAGGAAACGGTACAGAGTTTGATATGTTTGAAATGTTTGGAGATCACAGACAACCACAAAAAGAAGAAAGAGGAAAAGACAGAGAGTTATGGTGGTCTATTCACGATTGGAGCAAACTAGGAAAAGGAAAAACAACGTATACAGAACACCGTGATCTTGGTTTTAGAGTTGCAGACGATTTTCATGTGTACGGTATTGAATGGAATGAAAATGGAATTACGTATTATATTGATGGAATAAAACTTTTTTCGGTAACGAAAGAAGAAATCAATGCTTATGATGATGTCGCTAAAAATAAAGGCGGAAACGGAACAAATGAAAATTATGTACTGACAAAACCAATTAGAATCTGGCTTGACCAAGAAACATTTCCTTGGCATGGTGTTCCAGATAGTAAAGAAGATTTAGAATTAAATAGCCCTGAAGGCAAAAAAGATGATGGCGTTGTCGATTTTGAAATTGATTATGTACGCATTTGGCAAAAGAAAAATTAATTAGTATTTGATAAACCCTTTAAAATTTATATTACGATGAAAAAAATCCTTATTACACTTGTATTAATTATGGCATTCGTATCAACATACGGACAAAATAAGTATCACGAAAGACAAAACAAAGTTTATATTGAAGCCGCTGCTGCAGAGTACAGTTTGGATGATAAACAACAAGCAGAACTTTCTGAAGCTCGCATGGAAATGGTTGCTGTTTACGTATCGAGCAACAAAGCTTTTAAGAATGATGAAATCTCGAAAGAGAAGAAACAAGAATTAACTAGAGAAGCTAGTAAATTGTATCACAATAAAATGTCTAAAATCACAGGGAAATCATACAAAGATATGAAGCCTTTTTTAGAGAAAATGCGCGAAGAATTAAAGAAAGTAAAATAACGTGTTTTAAGGTTTGTACAATTAGCAAGCCTTATCTATAAACAATCATTACAGCTTGCGATTAGAAGTTCTTATCAGAATTTTGATCGCAAGTTTTTTTTGACCTCAGTTAATATCTGTCAAAAATTACCTTTAAGATAATTTTTAGGTAAAGATGAGTTAATATGGAGTCAGTTAAGGTTAATTTAAACTCAATCATTTTCGTTAAAGTCAGCTATTTTTGAGTTGAAAATATGTAGATAGATATCGTATTAAAATATAGTTCATTTAAAAACGTATTTCAAATTTTATCAAATTCATACTATTTAGTTTTACAGCATGTAGAAATTGAATTGAAAAAAATCATCAAATACCAAGATAACATATAATGAAAAATAGTCTTCTTTTATCCTTTATCAAATTGTTGATTGTCGTCACTCCATTGATTGGATTTTCGCAAACACAAGGCACGCGACCAAACATTGTGCTAATATTTGCAGATGATTTAGGGTATACCGATGTCGGGTTTAATAGACCTGCAAACTTTCCTCCAGAATACGGAGTGATTCCTACGCCAGAATTAGATGCGTTAGCTGCAAATGGAGTCATTGCTGAAAATGCACACGTTGCACATCCATTTTGTGGACCTAGTAGGGCTGCTTTGCTAACTGGCGTATATCCTCATAGGGTTTGTGCGCAATACAATTTAGAAAACAGTGTTAACAATCCTTTGGGTGTTACAACAAGTGAAAAGTTTTTTAGCAAAGTGCTTCAAGAAAATTCTTATAATACCGCAGCTATTGGTAAATGGCATGTAGGTGTTGCGAATGAATTTATACCTAATAACAGAGGATTTGATTACTTTTTTGGAATGCTCGGAGGTGGACATCAGTATTATGAATCTGATTATGAAGCGCAATATTACAACAGTGTTACTAACGGAAATCCTGTAACTAATGAATATAGAGTTCCGCTGTTGCGAAATAATACGTACGTAACTGCATCTGAGTTTGGTAATACTGAATATTTAACGGACATTCTTACAGAAGAAGCAGTTAATTATATTAACACTAATGCAGCAGATCCAGATCCATTTTTTCTGTATTTAGCATACAATGCACCACATACGCCTTTGCAAGCACCGCAAGCTAAAATAGATCAATTTTTGATAGACAATCCAAATTTTGAGACCTTAGTGGCGTCAAGTCCAGATATCCTAAATGCTAATATTCCTAGTAGTTGGACGGGAACAGATGCAGAGTACAGACAAGAATTAGTGCAAGATAGAATTGTATATGCTACTATGGTAAGCATTGTGGATGAAGGTGTTGGTTTAGTTAAAAATGCCTTACAAAACAATAGTATATTAGATAACACCTTAATTATCTTTATGAGTGACAATGGAGGGAAATTAAGGCAAGCAGGAGCTGTAAATTATCCGCTTACGAATGGAAAAGGTAGTGTGGATGAAGGCGGACATCGTGTGCCTATGTTTTTTCACTGGCCAGATCAACTTTCTGCCAATCAAACATACGATCATTTAGTATCTTCATTAGATTTATATCCTACATTTATTGATTTAGCTGGTGCGCCAGTTCCTGCCGGAAAGCTTTTAGAAGGGAAATCTATTATGGACGATGTAATCGCAAATCAAGATGCACGTTCAGGAGAAAATATATATGTAATGCGTCCACAATTAGGGTTTCAAAATGGAGCCGTAATGAGAGGAGATTATAAAGTGGTAAAAAAAGGAAACAACAATACAACGGCAGCTTTCAAATTATATAATATTGCCACAGATCCTGGAGAAACAACAGATATTAGAAGTACGGAGCCTAATGCGGAAGTTATTATTGATGATATGCTTATGCAAGGCGTAGTTTGGGTATCCGAATTTCAAAATGTAAATCCATGTTGGTTTGACAATGACGGTAATGGAAGTGGTCATCCGCATAGTTTTTTGTGGGATGATGGTACGTTGCCAAATTATGATGGATTCTTTGGAATGCCGCTTATAGCAAATTCTGATGAAATTAGTGTTACAGCAATTGGAGATGCTACTGAAGGCGGAACTGATGGCGTATTTAGAGTTAGTTTACCCGTAGGAACTCAAGCAGCGTCAGATATCAATGTAACTTATGACGTTGATGGTGTTGCAACTTCAGGTACGGACTATAATACATTATCAGGTACACTTACCATACTAGAAGGAACAAACAGTACGGACATCATAATTGTTGCGGTTGATGATAGTACAGCTGAAAGTAATGAAACTGTTATTATTACATTAACAGGATCTTCGGCTGGTACCATAAATATTAATCCAGCAGAAATCAATATCCTTGACGCTCCTGTAGTAGTAAATCCAAGTACATTAGTTGCAGGAGATATCGCAATAGTAGGCTATAAAGCAGCTGCTGGAAATATAGCAGAACTTGCTTTTATTCTATTAAAAAATATAGAACCAGGAACTTCAATTTGTATATCTAACCGCAGTTGGAAAGACGATGGTTCGTTTAATACTTCTGGTGATGGAAGTCCATTTGGGATAGATGATGTTTTTTCATGGACATCAGATAGTTCTCACGCTGTTGGAACTGTTTTAAAACTAGAAAGTAACGGAACAGTTACTACGGTTATCAATGGAATTGAAACTTTAGTAGGAACAACCAATCAGTTAGTAGGAACAGATGGTGATTTTGATCTTTCACCAGCAGGAGACTCTATATTAATTTATAGTGGAAATACTGCGACACATCCAGATGACACTAGTAATACATGGCTAACAGGTCTAAA
Source organism: Kordia antarctica (assembly GCF_009901525.1). Taxonomy (NCBI): domain Bacteria; kingdom Pseudomonadati; phylum Bacteroidota; class Flavobacteriia; order Flavobacteriales; family Flavobacteriaceae; genus Kordia; species Kordia antarctica. Next base: position 5,342,710 of record NZ_CP019288.1, on the reverse strand, counting down.
CACGAATGGAGTCGAAAACACCAGTATTCAAGCTGCAGGTTGGGCTATAGGAGGTGGAAACGCATATTGCGAATTACCACTAGCTCTTGTAGGATTCAATATTGATGTTACAGGAGGAAATGTGGCGAATCCTTACGATCAAAACTTCGGAGTGTATATCGGGAATGATTCAGGAGATATCAATTCTCTTAGAAATAGCATAAATGATTACAACAATTGGAATGTGAATGAAAGTAACGCTTATTTTTTATGGAGGAATGACAACACAGTTGGAGGAAACAATGGGAATATTATGTTAAGTAATATGGTTTTAAGTACCAACGACTTTGCAATGGAAAATTTAACAATTTATCCAAATCCTACGACTGATATATTGCACATAGATTTTAAGGAATCCGTAAATAATTTAGAAATAGAAATTACATCTATTACAGGGAAAAAAGTACAAATACTTAGAGAATCGAATATTAAAAGTAAAAAAATAGATTTTTCAAACCTTACTTCAGGTCTGTATATTTTAAGGCTAAAATCTGATAGTGGCGTTGTAACAAGAAAAGTAATGAAACTATAATTTGATAAATAAATTAACAACAACCGAAAGAAACTATTATAAAAACATCAAGTAAATGAAACAAAAGAGTTTAAATAAAACAGCACGATCCTTTGCCATTCTAATTATGATATTTTTCTTTCATTTAGAAGCAAATGCACAATCGGTAACGGTAGAAGGAACAATTAAAGGTAAAGAAGATAGTCTGCCAATTCCTGGCGCTACCATTATCGTAAAAAATAAAAAAGGTGGGCAAATCAGTGATTTTGATGGTAATTACAAAATCGAAGCTGAAATTGGTGATTTTTTAATTTTCAGCTATACTGGTTTAGAAACACAAGAAATAGAAGTATCTTCTGATAAACGAATTGATGTTTTCATGAAAACAGATGTGAACAGTTTGGAAGAAGTTGTTGTGATTGGATATGGTAGTGCAAAGAAAAAAGAAGTTACTGGAGCTATCACTAAAATTAAATCGGAAGACTTAGAATCTATCGTAACGCCTGACCTTGGAACTGCTTTGCAAGGTCAAGTTGCTGGTGTAAGTGTTACCTCATCAGATTTGCCTGGTGAAGATTCTGAAATTCAAATTAGAGGAATAGCAACATTAAATGAAGGACAAAACAATCCGTTATTTGTTGTTGATGGAATACCACAAGAAGGCAATCCAAGAATTCCGCCAACAGATATTGAATCATTAACAATTTTAAGAGATGCTTCTTCGAAAGCTATTTATGGTATTCGTGGATCTGCAGGAGTTATATTAATCACTACAAAAAAAGGAACGCCTGGTACATTACGTGTTCGTATCAACTCTAGTTATGCAGTACAAGACAGAAATTCTGCCGTACCGCTAATGAATTCCGTAGAGCAAACGTATTTTGATGTTGTTTCTGCCGCAAATGTAAATGGTACAGCAGATGACCAAGTAAATTTGCAATTATTGCAACAACCGAATCAATTTGTCAATGAAACTGACTTGAATGATTTGGTATTTAATGACAAAGCAACAACACAAAATCATAATGTAAACATATCTGGAGGTAGTGACGATATTACGTATAATGTTGGTTTTGGCTTTTTTGATCAAGAAGGTTTACAAATCAATTCTGGTTTTCAACGTTTTAATATGCGTGCTAATACTGTTTACACAAAAAATAAATTAAACATTCAGGCAAACATAGCGTATCAAACAGAAGAGAGAGATATTCCGCAAGGAAACCTATTATCACAATCTATCGTTTACAGACCTACACAAAATGGTTTAGACTTAACTACTTTTGACGATTTAGCACAAGGTGGTGACGATGTAAATAGATTAGGTTGGGTTTTAGAAAGTTTACGTACAACCAACAAATTAAAAAGGACACGCGTTAGCGCGACAGCAAATGTGAATTATGAAATTATAGAAGGACTTTCGATTAGAAGCAATATAGGATTGACTTCCACCAATGATATTGGAAAAACTGTAAGACCATATCAAGAAATTTTCAATACTCAGGGACAATTACAATCAGAACCTGAAAATAGTTATGTTGAAAACAGAGCAAGATTAACCACCAACTTTGCTGGTGAACTTGGTGTAAATTATGAAAAAACATTTGCCGAAGATCACAAACTTACCTTTACATTTTTTGGTTCTACACTTAAAGATCAAAGTGAAGCATTTGCGGCAAGAAGACAAGGATTAACTACACCTGGAAGTGATGTACTAAACGGATCAACAGGAACACAAAGTGCTACATCTGGTTTTGATTATACTGACACACGAATTGGATTGGTAGGAAGAATACAATACAATTACAAAGATCGATACTTAGTAAACACAAGTATACGTAGAGATGGTTCGTCCAAATTTAGAGAACAACAATGGGCAACTTTTCCTGCTGTATCAGTAGGTTGGAATATTGCTGAAGAAAAATTTTGGTCAAATACAAAATCTACTGTAAATACATTTAAGCTTAGAGTATCACGTGGTGAATCTGGAGTAGATAGAACACGATCATATTCGTTCTCTCCTGTTATTTCGCAAGATATCAATTACTATGGATTTAATCCAGATACTGGAAACGAAACACTAAGCTTAGGAGCTATTCAAGAAGCATTTGCGAATGAAGGTTTAGGTTGGGAAACGTTGAAAGAAAATAATGTTGGAATCGATTTAGGATTCTTCAAAAATAAATTAACAGTATCTGCCGATTATTACAAAACCAAAAACGAAGATATGCTTTTTCCTATCTTTGTTCCTCCATCATCTGGTGGCGGTAACAATGCACAAGTAGTTTTAAACGTTGGTAACATGACCAATGAAGGTTTAGAATTAACAGCAGCATTAAGAGGACAAACTGGAAAAGTAAACTGGCGTATGAACGGTACGTTTACAACCAACAAAAACCTAATTACCCGAATAAATGGAGATACAAACTTCTTATTAACTAACGATTCTGGTTTGGTTGGTAGAGCACCGCAACAATCAAGAGTTACTGCGTTATCGGTTGGGCATGAAGCTGCTGCTTTCTACTTATGGAGAACAGATGGAATCATTGATACAGAAGAAAAACTTGCAGCATATCAACAAATAGATAACAATGCACGTATGGGAGATACTCGCTTCATTGATCAAAATAATGATGGTATCTTAGATGATAATGATCGTGTATATAGCGGAAGTGGTTTGCCAAAATATGAAATTGGGTACACGTTCAACGCTACCTACAAAAGCTTTGATTTCTCTATGAACTGGTACGCAGCATTAGGGCAAGAAATTATGAACGGTTTTGATGCTTGGGCTTATGGTTTTGGTAGACACAAAGATTTAGTGTACCAATGGTCATCTGCCAATCCTGTGACACCTATTCCTGCATATAGAAACGACATCCGAAGACATCCAAACTATTTAGGATATAGTGATCTTTGGTTAGAAGATGGATCCTATTTACGATTAAGACAAATATCTTTAGGATATAGTATTCCTAGGAAAAAAGCAGAAAAATGGGGATTCAATAGAGTTCGCTTTTATGTTCGATCACAAAATCCAATCACAATTACAAAATACTCTGGATACAACCCTGAAGTTGGTGGCGGTATTGCAGGAAGAGGTTTAGATAAAAATACTGGACCAATAGCTGTTCAATACATGTTTGGAATAAACTTAAATTTCTAAAAAAATAAACTATACGTTATGAAAGATATAATAATCAAAATGTGTTCGTTGTTGCTGCTCATTACAGTTACAAACTCATGTGTAGATGATGAATACTTAATAGAGGAAAATCCGAATGAAATTTCTGAAACTAATTTTTGGAGAAACCTATCGGAAACAAATCAAGGACTAAATGCCGTATACCAAACGTTGCTAAATCCTGCTATTATAAATAAAATTGCGGAGATTTTAAGATCAGACATGGGATATCCTGGTTATGGTCGTCCTGTGCCACAAAACACAGAAGATTTCTATTTACATACCTATAATGGTAGCACCAATGAGATCAGTAACAAATGGACAGCCAACTATCAAGGTATATTTAGAGCAAATCAAGTAATTGAAGCCTTAAACAGACTAGAAAATTTTGGAAATGATGAAGCTGAATGGACTTCACAAATGGCACAAGCGCGCTATTTTAGAGGTTTATTTCATTACTATTTATACTCTTCTTTTAATGAAGGAAGCATTATCATTCGTGATGCAGTACCTGTAACTAGTGATGACTTTTCAAAACCATTATCTTCTGCACAAGAAGTATTACAATTTATACGTGAAGATTTAGAATATGCATATGCAAAACTCTATAAAAAAGGAGAATATCCTAGCAATGATGCAAGTAGAGTAACCGCTGGAGCAGCTGGAACTATCTTAGGAACAAGCTACTTACAAGAGTTAGACTATACAAATGCAATGCCTTATTTTGAAGATGTAATTAACAATCATGGGTACGAATTGGAAGATGACATGAGCAAGCTTTTTACAAATGCTGGCGAATTTAACAAAGAATCCATATTTGAAATCAACTTTACAAATGATAATGTTCGAATTGATTTACCGCCATGGGATGGAGAGTCTGGAACAAACTGGCTAAATCAACAAACTTCAAACACGCGTGGAGCTGTTGGACCTGCTTGGATTGCCTATGCATACAAAACAGAACCAATGGATCCTTTAGATTCAAGAAATTACTACGATGATCCTATTACAGGAACAACACTTAGAAATGTACCGCTTCGTGCTTCGGCAATGATTGCAATCGTGGAAGATAACCAAACTACCTACTATTTAGATGGTACTGTGAGTGAATACCAACGTTTTCATGGAACAGCATGGGGATTTGCTTGGTGGAAAAAATACACAAATCATGACATTCTCGCAAGAGAAGGAGATTTACCAGGTGGCGCACCATATTCAAGCAAAAATGTAACGCTAAACAGATTAGCAGATGTTTTATTGATGCAAGCAGAATGTAAAATAAAAACGGGTGCTACAGATCAAGCATTAAACTTAATCAACAATGTTAGAAAAAGATGGGGATTGGCATTACTTGGTATTCAAGGAGCTGATTTATCGCATACGTATGACGATGTAATGTATACATCCGAAAGCTTAATGCAACACTTAATGCGTGTTGAAAAACCTTTAGAAATGGCAATTGAAGGACATGCTATTCGTCAGCAAGATTTCCAACGATGGAAAATTTCAGAAAACTATAGTTTCACCAATCGCTTACAAGAACTATCTAACGAAACGTATTATGGTGTCAACTATCAATTTGTAAATGCAAATGGACAAACAATCACTAGAGGTAATTTTCCTTCTTTAGAAGCCGTACAACCTAGTGGAGCACATATTGTAGTTGATTATGAATACAATACCTCAGCATTAAATTATAACGAATCGTTGCATGGAAATTACCCAATTCCATTCTCAGAACTAAATTCTAATCCAAACATTAATTAAATCTACTATGAAAGCAATAAAAATAACGATACTAGCTTTAGCATTAGTGTTAGTATGGAATTGTAGCAAAGATGATTATCAAGACTATGAAGCACCTGATACACTTTCTGATGTGTCATGGGTTATTGGATTGAATCGAACTTCACAAGAACCATTTAGCATCAATTATGATACACATATTTCATTTTTCGATTTATCACAAGGAGCGGTAAGTCACGAATGGCAAATACAACAAGGAAATCATTTCTTAGTAGAAGATTTAGATCCAACCGATACACTTACAAATTACATAGATGAAGCTGCTGGTTTAATTATAGGAAGACCAAAAGCACATGTGTTTTTTAGAAATAGTGGAGAGAATACAGTTCGTTTACTAAATAAGTTCAGCGAACCTGTTAGTTACAACTCTAGTGCTGGACCATTTAACTCAGTGCAAGAAGGAAATTTACATGTAATAGATACCACATTTACATTTGATGTGTACGCACAAATAAAGCCTGCATTTAAAGTATTGCAAGATGGTGTTGAAATCCTTACCGTTACCGAAGATGAAATAACTTCGATTGACGATATAGATACGTGGCCAACAGTAGATGTTGAGGCTGGAACTTCGTTAACGTTTATGGATTTAACAGAAACTGGAAGACCAAACGGACGCTCATGGAGATTCCCAGAAGGAACACCAAATCAAGTTGGCGGAATAACGGCGAATGTGAGTTTCTTTCAACTTGGAACGTTTACAGGAGAACTAAGATCATTTAGAATTGCTCCACAACCAAACGCACAAGAAACAAAAGTAATTCCGCTAAAAGTTAATGTAGTTCCTTCATCGCAACCATTTGTGTTTAGTAACAACTTAACAGAAGCCGAAAACGAAAAAATATCATTTCAAGTCAACGGAGAAGTGACTCCTTTCTCAGGAGAAGAAGGAAGTTTTACGGTAAATGTAATGAATACTGCTTCTGGATTTAACCAAGTCATTCCTGTACAATTAGCAAACGTACAAGCAGCTGATGCAACCTTCATTGAGTTGACATTATCGCAACCAATATATAATTCTGACCTTATTACGGTTTCTTACAACGGAACTAACATCACATCGTCGGATACAAGAGTACTGCAACCATTTGGTCCAGAAACGGTAGCCATGTTTTTTGGAGATAATATTCTTCCTGGTAATGGTTGGGCTAGTTTTGAACTCACAGGCGGTGGCGTTAACAATGCGTATGCATCTAGTCAATACTTTATTCCAGGTGGTCAAGGAAATGGTCAGTTTGGAGATTTAGTCTGGGAAAGAGTCACTACAAATGCTGCTGACGGTGCTGCAAGTATGCAATACAACTTACCTAACGTCTCTCCTATTCCAAACATGAATCTATTTGGTTTCAGTTTTGCAAAACCTAATGGTATTCCTGCGGGAACCTATAAAGTTTCATACAAAGTATTCAAAGAAAGTTCTACACTAAATGCGTTTAGAATGGAATTTGGAAATCCTGTTACAGATATCAAAGTATTTGACATTTCAACCATCAACAATAATCAATGGGTAGAAGTTTCGGAAACCATAGTTTTTACAGCTGATTTACCTACAAACTACAGAACGACATTACGAGTAATAGCCGGAGACAATCCAGGTGTAACTGGCGCACAATTGCTTTATTTTGACGACTTATCATTGATAGAATTAGAACCAAGACCATAATAAAATAACACTAATGAAAAATTCAATAAAATATATACTCTTACTGTTGATAACGACATCTTTTTTTAGTTGTGAAGAAGAAAACAACTTTCAAGAGCCAGACATACAACTCACTTCTGTATACACATTAACAGATATTGATGTAACAGATGCGCCTGTAAAAATTAATATATACAGAGAGAAAAATTTAATTATAGAATATGTGTCTGATGTAACTCCATTAAGTTTTACTTCAAACAACTATTCTGATACTTCTGATGATGTAAATTATCAAATCTCAGTAACCAAAACTGATGACACTACAAGTTATAGCTATGTTATTGCTGCCGATAGAGTTACTGGTGATGGTACACTAACAATTGATGGCACTACAGTATATAATATTACTGTTATTGAAGATCAAGTTTATAACTAAATCAAGTTATCATTAATTAACCAAACAAAATTTAGTAAAACATGGTTATAGAAAAAATAGAAACATACATACTCAAAGACAAACTGTCTAAAAGTTTTTTCTTTTCGCAATGGGAATATTCAGAAAGATGTATTTGTGTAGTTAAAATAACTACTTCAGATGGTCAATTTGGGTGGGGAGAAGGATACGGACCTGCAAACATTTTAAATGAAGGTATCAAATTTTTAGAGCCATACATCATAGGAAAAAATCCACTTGAAAATGAAGTCATTTGGAGTACGATGTATCGAAAAACGCTTGATTTTGCTAGAAGAGGAGTTCTTGTAGCTTCCATGAGTGCTATTGATATTGCCCTGTGGGATTTAAAAGGTAAAATTCTCAACTTGCCTGTATCTACCTTACTTGGTGGTGCGCACAGAACCAAAATAAAACCGTATGCAACAGGTCTTTATTTTACAGATCATAACAACCCATCTAGAGATTTTGAAGAAGAAGTAGCCAAATACAAATCGCAAGGTTTCAAAGCTATCAAAATGAAAGTTGGGTTAGGCGTAAAAGAAGATTACGAAAATGTAAAACGCATGCGCGAATTGCTCGGTGATGATATTGATCTTATGATCGATTCCAACCACGCATATACATTAAGAGAAGCTGTTTCACTTTGTAAAAAAATTGAACAGTTCGATATCAGTTGGTTTGAAGAACCCATTTCTCCTGAATACTATCAACAATACAACGAATTACGAAGCAAAACTTCCATACCTATAGCTGGTGGAGAATGTGAATACTTACGATTTGGTTTTCATCAATTACTAAGAACGAAGTCAGTAGATATTATACAACCAGACATTTGCGCCAGTGGCGGATTAACCGAAGCTAAAAGAATAGCCGCTTTGGCAAGTACATATGGTATTGAAACAGTTCCACATACGTGGGGAACGTCTATAGGAATTCATGTAGCTTTGCATTTTATTGCGAACTTAGAAAATATTCCAGGTCGTATGAAATCACCTGATTTCTTAATAGAATACGATCAAACAGAAAACGGTTTAAGAGAACGACTTACCTATCCTAAAATTAAAATGAAAGATGGTATGATTGAAGTTCCAACTACACCAGGACTAGGTATTGAAGTGAATGAAGATGTACTGATGGAATATTCAATAGTCAAACAAAAATTTAACGGTACTTTTATTTAAGCTAATAAAAACAATGAAAACTCAGAACTTCGGTTATAAAAAATTATATATTGACGGACAACTTATCGATGCTGCAAGTGGAGAAAAGCAAGATGTCATTTGTCCCGCAACAGGAGAATCTATTGCACAAATTGCTGAAGCTGGAAAAGCAGATGCCCTAAAAGCACTTGAAGCTGCTCAAAAAGGATTCAAATATTGGTCAAAACTATCATTAGCTGAGCGAACTGAATGGATGCTAAAACTTAGATCCGCTATTCTTGAAAAAGAACATGAACTAAGAAATGCAATGGTTCATGAAATGGGTAAAACCTACGCGGGTGCATATGAAGATATTGAAGCTATTACAAATGCTTTATCGTGGTATCCTGATGCCATGAAAAATTTGAGGGAAGAACAAATTCCAGATTATGAAGGCACACATACGCACAAAATGATTTCGAAACCTGCTGGAGTCGCTGTTGCGTATCTCGCTTGGAATTTTCCAATACTAAATGTAGGTTTCAAATTGGGTCCTGCCCTAGCCTCAGGCTGTTCTATTATCATAAAACCTTCCGAAATGTCACCATTATCAGCCTATATGATTGGTGAAATAGCACATAGCATAAATTTTCCCGCTGGTGTCATTAACATCTTAGCTGGTACAGTGAGTGAAGTAGCACAAACGTTAACTACAAGTAAAATTCCTGCTGTTATTACCATGATTGGATCTACAACAACAGGACAAAAAGTAATTGCAGAAAGCACAACATCTATCAAAAAACTAGGAATGGAATTGGGTGGAAATGCACCTTTTATCGTATTTGAAGATGCTGATTTTGACACAGCGTTAAACCTTGCTGTTGCACTAAGGTTTGGTAATTCAGGTCAAGTTTGCGTCGCTGCCAATAGAATCTTAGTTCATACATCAATCTATGATAAATTCATAAAAGCATACGTTGAAAAAGTTTCAAAACTAAAGGTTGGTTTTGGTACAAAAGAAAACGAAGATGTATTTATGGGTCCTGTAGTATCTAAAAAAGATAGAGATCGTATGTTTGATCTTATTGAAGATGCAACAAGTAAAGGTGCAACACTTGAATATGGTGGAAAAATACCTGATTATTTGCCTGAAACTGGCTTTTGGATAGAACCTACAGTCGTTTCCGGAATTACACCAGAAATGAAACTATTCACTCAAGAAACATTCGGACCTGTTGCAGGTATCATGTCTTTCGATACGGATGAAGAAGTGTTGGCATTAGCAAATGATACCGAATTTGGATTAGCATCTTACATATTCACAAATAATCACAAACGAATAGAACACTTTACAGAAGAGCTGGAATTCGGAGAAATACAAATCAATGGTGTCAAATATGCAATCTATTTACCACATGGTGGGATTAAAAATAGTGGAATTGGTCACGATTGTTCTCATTTGGCTTTAGATGATTATTTAGTCAAAAAGAGAGTTTCTACGGCGAAAATGTAGTGTCAATTAAAGAAATTCGAATTCAGAAAAATATAGGCAGATTTAAAATTATTCAAAACATATATATTTATAAAAAAGACTGTCCAAACGAATCGTCTTTTTTTAGTTTATGTTTAGTTCAAATATAATTAAGGGACAATATGTTATTATTTTATATTTTTTTGTTGAAATACCTTTAGCAGATGTTAGTTGTAAGCGTTCTATAAAACGTGTATTGCAATTCTATAAATTTAAAAAATAGGCGTACTAAAAGGAACTATTCATTGCTTTTTTTAATACTTTTATATTTCAATAGAACTTAAAAAATTTCTTCTAAAATGAATCATTTCTTAACCAAATATATCTTTCTATTCATTGCTATTACTTTTATTGCTTGTGAAAATAAAAAGCCTTCTCAAAATAGTTCTAAAAACACACCATTAGATGAATTTTTAGATCTGAAAATTCCAAACGGAATGGTTTGGGTAGAAAGCAAAACATTTTTACAAGGAGCAAAAGAAAATGATCCTTTTGCAATGCAAAGAGAAAAACCTGCACATACGGTAAAAGTTGATGGTTTTTATATAGATGAAACAGAAGTTACCAATGCTCAATTTAAAGCTTTTGTAAAAGCAACAGGCTATAAAACAATTGCCGAAAGACCAATTGATTGGGAACAAATGAAAAAAGAATTGCCGCCAAATACCCAAAAACCACACGATTCTATCCTAAAACCCGGCAGCTTAGTTTTTAATAAAAATGTAAATGCGGTTGCCAATATGGCGAATTATGGACAATGGTGGACATGGAAAATTGGTGCCGATTGGAAACATCCTAGCGGTCCTGATAGTTCTATTGATGACAAAGATAATCTTCCTGTTGTGCATGTTGCCTTAGAAGATGCATTAGCGTATTGCAAATGGGCTAACAGAAGATTGCCAACGGAAGCCGAATGGGAAGCTGCTGCGCAAGGAAAAAATACAAATGACGTTTATACATGGGGAAATGACGCCAATATATTAAACCAAAATTCAAATACGTGGCAAGGTAATTTTCCAATAACAAACAATCCTGATGATGGTTTCTCGTATGTATCGCCTGTAAAATCGTATGCACCAAATAGTATTGGTCTCTATGATATGCTCGGAAATGTTTGGGAATTGACAAGCGATTTATTCAATGTAAATTATTATAAAGAAATAGATACTTCTCAGCCATTGACAAACCCAAAAGGAGCTTCAAAAGGATACAGTCCAGAAAATCCATACCAAGTAGAAAATGTGATGAAAGGTGGTTCTTTTCTATGTCACGAATCGTATTGTGCAAGTTTTAGAATTTCTGCAAAAATGGGCGTGAGTCATGATTCTGGTTCTGACCACATGGGATTCCGAACTGTGGTAACAAAAAAAATGTTGACTTCTGAAAAATAGTCTTTCACAGAAGTCAACAATTACTATAACTTTTCGCGCTAAGCATATAATTTTAAGAATTTACTTTACAACAATTCTCTAAGGCGAAATGCCGCTTGCTCTGCTGTAATATCGCGCTGTGGCGAGCCAAACATTTCATAACCAACCATAAATTTCTTAACCGTTGCGCTTCTCAATAATGGCGGGTAAAAACTCATGTGCCAATGCCAATGTTTGTTAGATTTTCCATTTGTTGGCGACTGATGAATTCCGCTAGAATATGGAAACGAACATTGAAATAGTTTGTCATATACTTTGGTAATTTTCGAAATTGCGTCAGCAAAATTTGCGCTTTCTGATTCTGAGAGTTGTGAAATATTTTCAAACTGTTGTTTCGGAACAATCATCGCTTCAAATGGCCAAACTGCCCAAAATGGTATCAATACTACAAAATCATCATTTTGATAAATGATACGTTCTTTCGCTTTTAATTCTTGCGACAAATAATCTCCTAATAAACTTGTCTTGTTTTCGTTGTAATATATTTTTTGTTGCACATCTTTCTTAGCAACTTCGTTAGGAAGTGTGGATTGACTCCAAATTTGCCCATGCGGATGCGGATTACTACAACCCATTACAGCACCTTTATTTTCAAAAATTTGCACATATTGAATCATTGATTCTTTACCAAGTGACGTATATTCTTGTTGCCAAGTTTCTACTACTTTTTGGATTGATGAAACACTCATGTCAGCCAAACTTTTGGAATGATCTGGACTAAAACAAATTACTTTGCAAATTCCTTGTTCGCTTTTCGCGATGAAAAGTCCATCGTTTACTGAAAATTCCGGTGAATCCGATTGCAAAGCGGCAAAGTCATTTGTAAATACAAATACATCTTCGTATACTGGATTTTGTTCTCCATTAATTCTGGTATTGCCTGCGCATAAATAACAACTCGGATCGTGTGCAGGACGCTGCTCATTAGAAATAGCTTCATTCTGTCCTTGCCAAGGTCTTTTAGCTCTGTGTGGCGATACCAATACCCATTCTCCCGTGAGTATGTTGAATCGTTTGTGTGAATAGTCTTGTAAATTTGTACTCATTTTTTATAATATATATTGTATTAATCGACTAAATGTGTTCCTCTTGATAACTTTACGCTGTAAATAGAACAGTCTTTTTTAAATGCAGCTCTATATTTTTTAGAAACACCTTTTTTGAATTTCTTAAATTGGTCTTTTTTAATAAGGTTAATGGTACAGCCGCCAAAACCGCCGCCCATCATTCTAGCACCTAAAACATGTGGATTTTCTTTTGCCCTAGCCACTAAAAAATCGAGTTCTTCACAACTCACTTTATAATTAGTGCTTAAACCTTCATGAGATTGATATATTAAATTCCCTAAAACTATTAAATCATTTTTCTTTATAGCTTCTGAAAACAGCTTCACGCGATTATTCTCATTAATTACATATAAAGCTTTTTGGTAATCTTCATCGGAAATATCACTTTTAATACGATCTAAATCTTCTTTTGAAGCATCTCTTAAAGCATCAATCCCTAATAGTTGAGATACTTTTTCGCAAACTGAACGTCTATCATTATAAGCACTTTCAGATAAATCGTGCTTTACATTACTGTTAATAAGCATCAATTTATAATCCTTAAAATTTATTTTAAAAGGCTCAGATTCTATAGTTCTACAGTCTAATAAAAGCGCGCTCTTTTTTACACCAAACATACTTGCGTATTGATCCATGATGCCACATTTAACACCAGCATAATTATGTTCGGCTTTTTGAGATACTAAAATCATATCGTGTTTAGTCAATCCTAAATCGAATAATTCATTCAATCCAAATACAAAACTATTTTCTAATGCAGCAGAAGATGACATACCTGCACCGCCTGGAATATTACCCGCAAAAACACTGTTGAAATTTCCAATGTTTTTCCCAAGCATTTGCAATTCTGCAACAACTCCTAGAACATAATTTCGCCAACCTCCATCTTCTAACGGTTTTATGTTTTCAGTGTTAAATTCGTAGATTTCATTCTTGTTTAAAGCATACGTGCTACTAACATTAGAATCGCTCTTACTTATAGCAAGTGCAATACCTTTATTAATGGCAGCAGGAAATGCAAAACCATCATTATAATCGGTATGCTCTCCAATAAGGTTAATTCTACCCGGAGAAAATACGATAAGAGGCTTTGTTTTATAATGCGCTGTAAAACTGCTCTTTATTTCTTTAACTAATTTCTTATTCATAATACTTATGCAAAATATATATAGACTCCTATTACTACTACACAGATCGCGATACCAGTTTGTTTCGTGTATTTCCATGGCGTGATATCGACCTGTTTTGTGTATTCTTGAACGTACGCTTCTTCTCTTGGTTTTAGCTTTCCTATAATTAGCATTATCAGTACGTTTAATGCAAATAAAATTGCCATAACGTCTAAGAAATGAGGATACGCTTGTGTTTCTACCAAAGCCAAAGCAACTTCATCTGTAACTCCTGCTGTTTTTGCTGATTCCAATGCTTTATTTACAAAGTAAGGCTGCATAATAAACTGGCTTAGGATATATAATAAACATCCAGATAACAATCCGACTTTAGCTGCAAGAGCAGGTACACGTTTGGTTAAATAACCAACAATGATAATAGAGAAAATAGGAATACTATAAATACCGTTAATCTCTTGTAAATAGTCAAATAAACTTCCTGCATTTGCAATAAGTGGTGCAATAAACATCGCAGCAATCGCTAAGATAACACCAAAGGTTTTACCATATTTTACTACTGTCTTTTCGTCTGCATCTTTATTGATGTGTTGTTTGTAAACATCAATTCCAAATAAGGTTACAGAACTATTTAAGACACTGTTAAATGAACTCAAAATAGCTCCAAATAATACAGCTGCAAAGAAACCAACCCAAGCAGTAGGCAATACTTCCCTTACTAATTCTGGATACGCACTATCTGCACTTTCTAAATTTCCTTCAAAAATGTGATAGGCTATTAAACCAGGTAATACTACAATTATTGGTCCTAGTATTTTTATAAACGATGCCAGTAATAATCCTTTTTGACCTTCTTTCAAATCTTTTGCACCAAGTGCTCTTTGAATAATTTGTTGGTTTGTTCCCCAATAAAATAACTGAACTAACATCATACCTGTAAAAATGGTGTAAAATGGTACAGGATCTGCTGGTCCGCCCATAGATTTAAACTTCTCTGGATTTTCTGTTGTAAGTGTATTAAGTCCATCTAAAATGCTTCCATCGCCAATCATTAGTAAACCAAATATTGGAATTAAAATTCCTCCAATTAATAAACCAACTGCATTAATCGAATCTGAAACGGCAACCGCTTTCAATCCACCAAAAACAGCATATATAGAACCAATAATTCCTATTCCCCAAACACAAATCCAAATAGATTGTGTATGTGTAACTCCTAATAATTCTGGCACATCAAACATGCCGCTAATTGCTAAAGATCCTGAGTATAAAATAACTGGCAGTAAAACCACCACATAACCTGTTAGAAATAAAACTGAGGTTAATGTTTTTGTAGTCACATCAAAACGTTTTGCTAAAAACCCTGGAACTGTTGTTAAACCACCTTTTAAATATCTAGGCAATAAAAACATGGCGGTAACCACCATCGCAATTGCAGCCAGCGTTTCCCATACCATTACAGATAATCCACTTTGGTATGCAGAACCATTTAGTCCCACAATTTGTTCCGTAGAAAGGTTGGTTAATAATAATGATCCGGCAATTACTCCAGCCGTTAAGCTACGACCTCCAAGAAAATAACCGTCTGAGGATGAATCTTCCGTATTTCTTGTTTTGTAATAGGATATGATAGCTACCAGAGCTGTAAATCCAATGAATGTTAAGAACTGCATAGTTTATTGATTAGTTGGTTAGTTTTTAGTTTAGTGTCAAGAGTTTGAATTGCCATACTCCATTTCACAGTGTAAGTTTCGTTTGGTTGTAGCGTTTGTAAGCCTATTTTATTATTAAAATTATCTGCCGCACCTGTCATTGGCTCAATTGCTATAATATTGGGTTGAGGTGGCGTGTAAAGTTGCAGAAAATTTTCTTTCGCTGAAGACCTTATATTAAAACAATATGCTGGTGTTGAGAAATCAATTTCATTGGTTTCAAGAGGATACCCATCGTCTAATTTTGTGCCTTTTAGTTGTAAAGGCATTTCAAAATCTAAATCCGTTTCACCTGAGATAATTTGCTGACTATCCAATACATATTTTTTAGTACTCTTAAAATTTATGGAGCTATTATCCAAATTCACACTATTAAAATAAGGATGCCAACCCAGCGTAAAAGGGAACGTTTTTTTACTTTTATTTACAATAGTAATTGATAAAATAATTCCACTTTTACTCAATGTATACGTCAGTTCTATATTAAATTTAAATGGAAATCCTTTATGTTTCCCGCCATCTTTATATTGCAAGGTTACACAGGCATAATCAGCTGTTGTTACTTTATGAATACAAACAAATGTCTTGTTGTAAACCAAACCGTGCAATGCATTGTTTTTATCAACTTCGTTGCAATCTAGTTTATATTTTGAATCATTAAAAGTGTATTCTCCATCTTTAATTCTGTTTGCAAACGGAAATAAAATAGAAGACGCATAATTGTCTTTATAAGTTGAAGTATCTAAATCTGCAAGAATTTGAATCTTTTCAAATACGAAATTGCTCAATCGTCCTCCTTGATCAAGACATAGTTGCGCTTTTGATTCACCATCAGAACTTGCCATTTCTAAGTAGTGTAAACCTTGTGTTTCTGTTTCTTTTAGTGTGTACAACTTTTTATACTGATTTTCTGATGATTAAACGACTTGGATTTTCTATATGTTCTTGTTGATTCTCCAGCATCATACTTGCTAAGTTTTCTCCCATTAAATTAAAATCTGTGGAAATCGTTGTGATTCCACCTTCTACAATTTCTTTTAAAAGTGTATCGTTGTAACAAATAATGCCAATATCTTTCCCGATAACGAGTCCTTGTTCTTTTGCTTTTTTTATGATTCGAATCAAATTTTTATCATCCAAAATGACAAAGATTTCATTTGAATTTAGTGTGCGATTTTCTAGTGTTGAAATTACTTCATTTGCATATTGATACTGTGTGCAAAACTCGGAAAACCCATCTAAAATACCTTTTGGTTGCTTTTTTGAAGAAAATAGTAAGTTTATTTTTTTATACTTCTGAATCAAATTATTTCCAGCTTCAAGTCCGTTAAACATGTCCTTTTTAAAATTCTGAACAACTGAAGGATATCCTATTAAATCTTCGTGAAGTTGATCTAAAATATATACTTTATCGGAAGGCAAATGACAAATCACCGAATTTGTACTATTCAAATTGGCAGGCATAATTATATAATGACTATAATTTCCGTTATGGTCATGAATGAGCTTACTAAACACCTCAAAATTAAAATGATGGAAAAATATATCAACCTGCACATTTGTTCCCAATGCATTTAAAAATGAGTTATATAAGTCTTCTTTAAATGAGTTTAATTCATCAAAAAGCAAAAAAACCTTTTTCACAACATCAATATCTTCGTTTAGCACATAATATCCTTTGCCAACAATTGATTGTACAATTCCTCTTGTTTTCAATTCGTTGAACGCCATTAATACCGTATCTCGTGATAGAGAAAATTTATCTTTTACGCTATTTAATGAAGGAAGTTTGTCTCCTTTTCTAAGTTCTCCACTGCTAATTGCCTTCTCGATGGAAGCAACAATTTGTTTGTATTTTGGAATACTAGATTTTTTAGATACCGTAATTAAACTCATAGGACAAATATAGAATAATTATTTAAATAAACAAACTGGTAGGTACTAGTAGGTATTTAAAATTAAATGACTACTTTAGCAACTTAAATAAATGTTTTGAAATGAAAAAATGTAAAGTCATCGTTACAGGCGGATGTGGATATATAGGTTCGCACACAGTGATAGAACTCATTGATCAAAATTTTGAAGTTGTTATTTTTGATGATTTGTCAAATTCTAGTGAAGAAACATTGGAACGTATTCAAAGCATTACAAGTGTGACGCCTATTTTCGTAAATGTAGATTTGAAAGATGCTGAAGCGACTGATAAAGCTATTTCAGAACATGCCGATGCTGTTGCAGTGATTCATTTTGCAGCGCACAAAGCGGTTGGAGAATCTGTGCAAAAGCCATTGATGTATTATAAAAATAATTTTTATTCATTATTGAATATACTTAGTGCGCAAGAACAACATAAAATTAATACTATTATTTTTTCTTCTTCAGCAACTGTTTACGGTTTGCCTAAAAGTTTTCCAATTACCGAAGAAAACGAGACGCAACGCCCATTTTCTCCGTATGGAAATACAAAAAAAGTAGCAGAAGAAATTTTAGATGATTATACAAAATCACAACCTGATTTTTCAGCAATATCTTTACGTTATTTTAACCCAATTGGCGCACATGAATCTGGATTGATTGGCGAATTACCCAATGGAATTCCTAATAACTTGATGCCGTATATTACGCAAACTGCCGTTGGAATTAGAGAAAAATTAATGGTGTATGGAAACGATTATCCAACAAAAGATGGCACACCAATTAGAGATTATATTCATGTGGTTGATTTAGCGAAAGCGCATGTAATTTCAGTGCAAAGGCTTATTAATAAAGAACAAGAGAAGAATTTTGAAATTTTTAATTTGGGTACAGGTAATGGAAGTTCTGTAATGGATGTGATCAATTCTTTTGAAAAAGTGACCAATGTAAAATTAAATTATGAAATCACAACGCGTCGAGACGGAGATGTTCCTGAATTATACGCTGCTACAGATTTGGCAAAGGAAAAGCTAAATTGGGTTGCTGAGAAATCCTTAGATGAAATGATTGATTCTTCATGGAAATGGGAACAATATTTTAGAAATAAAAAATAATAGATCATGGCTACAAATAGAATTACACTTTCGAAAATTTCTAAAGCACTCAATTTATCGGTATCTACAATTTCTAAATCGCTTTCTGATAGTCCTGAAATTAGTGATATAACCAAAAAACGTGTAAAAGAGTTTGCAGCGCAATGCAAGTATACACCTAATAATTTGGCAGCAAGTTTTCGCAGAGGTTTTACAAATACTATTGGACTCATTATACCAAATATTTCGAATCCGTTTTACGCTAAAATACTGATAGGTATTGAAAAATATTTAGATGAAAATGGCTATAAATTGATTACTTCTATTTCTGGTGATTCTATTGAAAAAGAAACGAAAAATATCTCTGTAATGACGAATGGATTTGTTGATGGAGTAATTATTTGTATTTCAAAAGAAGCTGTGTTAAAACAAGATTACGACCACATCAATAGCATTGTAAATAATGGCATTCCATTAACAATGTTTGATAGAATTTGTGATGAAGTAATCTGTGATAAAGTTATTATTAATGATTTTGGAGCTGCTTTTGAAGCCGTAGAAAGTCTTATTCACAGTGGTTGCAAACATATTATTATGACTTCGCCAACAAAAAAATTAAAGCACCACAATTTAAGAGAACAAGGTTTTTTAGCTGCTATTGAAAATCACAAACATACCGTAAAAGGTACTGTTATAAGTGTAGATTCTATAAAATTGCTTGCCGATACTTTAAACGCTTCTATTAAAGAAGATCCAAGTATAGATGGTGTTTTTGCCATTAATCAAAAAGCGGTAAAACAAGCACTGCTTATCAAACAACAGATTGAAAAAGAACAACAACGAACAATAAAAATTGCAGGTTTCAGTGATGATACGCAAAAAAGCAATGACAATTCGCTTATTACAATCAATCAGAATGCATTAAGTATTGGTAAAGAATCTGCTAAATTATTACTTAATAGGATTAAAGTTCAAAACAAGGAACCTTTTGTAACAGAAACGGTGAACGTACAACTTGTTTAGACATTGAAGCTTGTTGATTATTAAGAATATTATCTTTAGAAAGATAAACAATCACATCAACATCCTCCTCCAAAAAGTTCGAATTCCTTCTCTCCGACTCCACAAATAACCCTGTAATTCATTGATTTACAGGATTTTATTTTTTTAGGTGTCATAATAGGTGTAAGTAGTAGCCTTTATGTCAAT
The DNA here is from genome assembly GCF_009901525.1 of Kordia antarctica. Lineage (NCBI taxonomy): Bacteria > Pseudomonadati > Bacteroidota > Flavobacteriia > Flavobacteriales > Flavobacteriaceae > Kordia > Kordia antarctica. The sequence continues at coordinate 5,322,854 of NZ_CP019288.1, read as the reverse complement.
CATTTTTATTCTTAATTTACTAACTTACATTTTAATTATATATTTTATATTTACTACATGAATGTAAGACTTACCGAAGCACAAAAGAAAACGATTCTTAATGCGTACGACATATATAGCGTAATGCAACAAATTTTACTGCGTCAAAATAAGATTCGTAGAGCGCAGGAACATTTTTGGGTTGTTGGGTTGAAAGCCGATAATACGATACTTTTTATTGAACTCGTTGCCATTGGCGCACAAAATAGAGTGAATGTGTCGCCGCCCGATGTTTTCCGTATGGCTATTTATAAATTAGCCGTACGCATGATTATAGTACATAACCATCCAAGCGGAAATTTGAAACCCTCACAAGCTGACAAAAATATTACGGATAGACTCTTAAAGGTTGGAAAAATAATTAATATTGATGTTATAGATCATTTGATTATTACGGAAACTGGTTTTACAAGTTTTAAAGATAAAGGCATCATTGATGAACTCCGCAAAAGTGGTTTTTATGAACTGATAGAACAGGAATCGGAACAAATGAAAGCTTTTAAATTACAGATTGAAAAAGATAAAGCAGACAAAACTGCACGTGTAGATATTGCAAGGCGTTTAAAAGCACTTGGTGCAGATGTTGACTATATTAAGAAAGCTACGGGACTTAATAAACGTGAGATTGACAAAGCTTAGTTTCGACTTCGCTCAACTACCAAGTTACAGTTAGGCAAAATTACCTTATATATAATCATTTTTTTGTATCTGGAATGATGCTTGTATCGGTATTTTCATTAGCTCTAAACAAATAATAATATACATGTTGGTGCGAGGTATGAAATAAAGAGTTTTATTTTTAATTTCGACGCAGAGCGTCTGGGAATTAAACCCAAAAATTGATTTAAAAAAAACTACATGGTTATAATTGTCTAAAGATCTGAAAATCTTATCTTTTTATTTAGTCTCTAGTGACAACCTGAAAGGATGGAATTGATTATTTCTTCTAAAAGATAATTATTTAAATAATACTATTTTTATCTGATGACTAAAAATTAAAGTTTTATCCCTATTTTTGAAATATATACTGAACTAAAATAAGAATACACAAACGAATACGATCAGGTCATTTTTAGTCTACAAAATAAAATTAAGAAGATGATTTTCAGTTACTTATATTTTTTGAATTTTTAGATGCACAGGCGAGAGCGTGACCGCTTTTTTGCGGGAACCCCATTATTCTTGGTATTAGGTTGTTTAGTGTTAGGACGCTGCGCTTTTGGTTATTCGTATATACGTGGATTTGTTTATTTGTTAGCTTGATTGCGGTTGGTTGTTTTAGCATTGAGTTTTATATTTTTTAGATATTATACCTATATATATTGTACAGGTTTTTGGTTCGTGTTATATTTGCCCGCTTACTATTTATTTTTGTATGATAAAAATTACATTGCCAGACGGCTCAGTTAGAGAATTTGATTCGAGCGTAACTCCCATGGAAGTTGCTAAGAATATTAGTGAAGGTTTTGCGCGAAATGTTATTTCGGCAAAGTTTAATGGTACAACCCTAGAAACCACAACTCCACTTACGGAAGATGGAGCACTTGTTTTATACACCTGGAAAGACGACGAAGGAAAGAAAGCTTTTTGGCATTCTTCTGCGCACATTTTAGCGCAAGCTATTTTGGAATTGTATCCAAATGCTAAGTTATGGGTTGGTCCAGCGGTAGATAATGGTTTTTATTATGATGTTGATATGGGCGAAATCACCATCTCTGACAAGGATTTTAAGACGATTGAAGACAAAATGCTCACGATTGCCAGAGGAAAGCACGATTTTAAGATGCGCGCTGCCACTAAAAATGAAGCATTAGATTATTATAAAGATAGAAACGATTATAAAGTAGAACTTGTTGAAGGCTTAGAAGACGGAACGATTACTTTTTGTGATCACGATACGTTTACAGATTTATGCCTCGGCGGACATATTCCGAATACAGGAATTGTGAAAGCTGTAAAAATCATGAGTGTTGCCGGAGCCTATTATAAAGGAGACGAGAATAATAAACAGTTAACACGTATTTACGGAACTTCTTTTCCAAAACAAAAAGACCTTAAAGAGTATTTAGAGTTATTGGAAGAAGCGAAGAAACGAGATCATAGAAAACTTGGTAAAGAACTAGAGTTGTTTACGTTTTCACAGAAAGTTGGTCAAGGTTTGCCTTTGTGGTTGCCAAAAGGAACTGCACTGCGTTCACTATTGGAAGATTTCCTGAAGAAAGCACAACAGAAAGCTGGTTACGAAATGGTAATTACTCCGCATATTGGACAGAAAGAACTATATGTAACTTCTGGACATTATGAAAAGTATGGAGCCGATAGTTTTCAAGCTATTAAAACTCCGAAAGAAGATGAAGAGTTTTTATTGAAACCAATGAATTGTCCGCATCACTGCGAAATTTACAATGCAAAACCATTTAGTTATAAAGATTTACCAAAACGTTTCGCAGAATTTGGAACGGTTTATCGATATGAGCAAAGTGGCGAATTGCACGGATTAACGCGTGTTCGTGGATTTACGCAAGATGATGCACATATTTTCTGCATGCCAGATCAGTTGGATCAAGAGTTTAAAAATGTGATTGACTTAGTGATGTATGTTTTTGGTTCGTTAGGATTTGAAAACTTTACAGCGCAAGTTTCATTACGCGATCCTCAGAAGCCAGAAAAATACATTGGTTCTGATGAAAACTGGGAAAAAGCAGAAAATGCGATCATTAATGCTGCAAAAGAGAAAGAACTTAATTATGTCATCGAATATGGTGAAGCTGCCTTTTACGGTCCAAAATTAGATTTCATGGTGAAAGATGCTCTTGGGAGAAGCTGGCAACTAGGAACTATTCAGGTAGATTACAACTTGCCTGAGCGTTTCGATTTGACATATAAAGGAAGTGATAATGAGCTACATAGACCTGTAATGATTCACCGTGCGCCATTTGGAAGTATGGAACGTTTCATCGCAATTTTATTAGAACATACAGGCGGAAATTTCCCATTATGGCTCACCACAGAACAAGCAATTTTGTTACCTGTGAGTGAAAAATATGAGAATTACGGTAAAAAAGTTTTAAGTTTGTTAGAAAATCACGAAATTCGCGCCCAAATCGACAACAGAAATGAAACTGTCGGTAAGAAAATCCGTGAAGCAGAAATGAGCAAAACACCGTTCATGCTAATCATTGGAGAACAAGAAGAGAAAGATGGCACAGTTTCTGTACGAAGACATGGTGTTGGAGATATTGGAACTTTAACTATGGAGGCTTTCGCCGAATTAGTTAAGACAGAAGTAAATAATAGCTTGAAACCATTTAATGTTTAACTCAAAATTATAGAACCATAGCAATACGAAGAAAAAGAAGTAGAGCTCCCAGACGAGAGGAGAAAGTAGATCTACACAGAATTAACAGAAAAATCATTGCTCCCGAAGTGCGTCTTGTGGGAGATAATGTTGAGATTGGTGTTTACCCAACAAGGAAAGCGCTTGCCGTAGCAGAAGAACAAGAACTAGACTTGGTTGAAATTTCGCCAAAAGCTAGTCCACCAGTTTGTAAAGTAATGGATTATAAAAAATTCCTTTACGAGCAAAAGAAACGTGATAAATCATTAAAAGCAAAGGCAACGAAAGTAACTGTTAAGGAGATTCGTTTTGGTCCGCAAACTGATGATCACGATTATGAGTTTAAAAAGAAACACGCTGAAAAGTTCCTAAAAGAAGGATCAAAACTTAAAGCATACGTTTTCTTTAAAGGACGTTCTATCATCTATAAAGATCAAGGTCAAATCTTATTATTAAGGTTAGCCCAAGAACTTGAAGAGTTTGGAAAAGTGGAACAGATGCCAAAATTAGAAGGTAAGCGAATGATTATGTTCATCGCACCAAAAAAGAAATAAAAATAATAAGCGAAGTATTTAAAACAACTTAGGAATTATGCCTAAAATGAAAACTAAATCCAGTGCAAAGAAGCGTTTTAAGCTTACAGGTTCTGGTAAAATTAAAAGAAAGCACGCCTACAAAAGTCACATCTTAACAAAGAAGTCTAAAAAGCGTAAGCTTGCATTAACTCATAGTACATTAGTACATAAAAATGATGTTGATAGTATTAAAGTTCAATTACGATTAAAGTAATTCGTTCTTTCGGTTAAAAACAAATTATAAACCCTGGAGTTAGGCCAATTATTAATGTAGATTTTTGAATTAAAATCTATAGTAAGAAAAGATAAAGAGTCGAGTATCGACCGCCTACTACAAAACACATTTAAAATTATGCCAAGATCAGTAAACGCGGTAGCTCGTAGAGCCCGAAGAAAAAAGGTATTAAAACAAGCCAAAGGTTACTTTGGAAGACGTAAAAACGTTTGGACAGTTGCAAAGAACGCGGTTGACAAAGCTATGGGATATTCCTATAGAGACCGTAGAAATAAGAAAAGAACATTCCGTGCTTTATGGATTACTCGTATTAATGCGGGTGCTCGTTTAAACGGATTGTCTTATTCTCAATTCATGGGGAAAGTCAAAGCTAATGATATCGAATTAAACCGTAAGGTTTTAGCCGATTTAGCAATGAATCATCCTGATACTTTCAAAGCAATTGTTGAAAAAGTAAAATAAATCGTCAAATAATAATATAGTATTTCGCTTATAAAAATCCGATTCTGAAAAGAGTCGGATTTTTTTGTTCTATATGTACGCAAGTATAATTATAAATGAACACTTTCCTCAAAGGTGATACGATGACTTTTCTATACACTTAATTTAGCAATTCAAGTACTTACACCTACAAAGCAACAAAATTACGTATTTTTAAAAGTTAAGTAATTATACGCTAAAGATGACGCAGAATTCTGATGATATTTGTCATGTAATCAAAAGCAAAATAGAGTACTATATCTTGTTTTTAATGCAAAGGAGTAAACTGAAAATCCTAAAACAGAGTAGGTTCAATTTTATTAAATACACAACATTATGGCATCAAACAATTTTTTTAATGTAGTAAACATTTCAGGCGGAGCTTTAACAACAACAGTTGATGGAAAAACAATCAAAGTTCCTGTAGAAGGAGATCAATCTACCGGTCATACTTTTAAAAAAGGTGAAGAAATCACAACAACAATTAATGGAAACCTTGTGAAATTAAGTTTGCATGAAGGTGTTAATTCTTGGTCAACATTAGTATTTACGACACAAGGGATTAATGTTTTCCCTTCTGCGGCAAATCAAGAAATACTTCCTTACTAAACGAACTCTTTATAACAGATTTATAAGTAAAAAATCCGATTCTGAAAAGAGTCGGATTTTTTTTGTTTCCAATCTTCCTAAAACTGTGCTTCACTCCTATTATATAGAAAATAACTGAAGTTTGCTTTACTTTATTTTTGCACATAATTTAACATTTCAATGGTAAAACCTAAAAAAAGAATGAAATATGTAATTATTCGTATAAAATTTTGATTTATATTCAATTTACTATACATTTAGACCATAAATCTCCTTTATATGTTTACACCAATTTTATTGCTAGATAAACCGCTCTTTTATTCGTGTTTTGCTATCAAAAATGACAATACACAATTTTATAAAAAATATACAGAAAATAAGATCTAACACATGTCCTCTTTCAACAAAAAAAACACTGTAAAAGAAGACTTTATAAGTCCGAACACATCTTTAGACGCAACTATTTTAATCGTGATTGAAAATTTAAAAGTTCAACTAAAGAACTATTATGTGCATTACGAATTGAGTGCTAAATTGAAAACATTTGACACAATGTCAGATGCACACAAACGCGATAGTTTTCCAAGTTTGTATTTAGAGGTAGAAGATTTTTTATCGCTTCAACCGAATGCAAATTTTGATACATTACTCTTCAGACAGAACATAAAAGAATCGTATCCATTACTTGATGAAAAAGATGAGTTACGAACCATCTTTATTGAAGACAATAACACGCAAAAAATAATTCTTTCTGAACTATTTTTAAAAGATGTTTTAATAAAATCCAAAGATTTACTGGGCAACTTTAGCAATCCTTTTTTGATAGAAGCAGAAAATTTATTAGTAAATACGCCTATCTCATTTGAAACCATTACACAGCAACAAGCGGCTTCTACTTTAAAAGAACTCTTTGAATATTCAAACTTGATTCAGAAAAAGATTCAAGAAAGCTTAGGTCTAAACGCAATGTTAAGCATTTATAATAACGCTTACAACACACATTTCAGTAATTATAACTTACTCGAAAACTTCACAATTACGGTAAATTTAGTGCCTGAACAATTATTGGTTACAGAAAATGCAAATCTCCCAAGTAAAGGACAATTGCATCGTTTACTAAAAACGCAAATTTCGAGTTTGGAAGATATCAACTCAAAACTTAGTAAAGAGGTTTTTCAAAAGTCACAAATTCAAGAAGAGCTGGAAAATAATGAAAAGCTATATTCTGCCGTAATTCACAATTCACTAGACGCAAATGTGATTTTTAATATTGAAGGAATCATTATTCGATCTAATAAAAAAGCAGCAGAATTCATCAATGCAAACGAAAAACAGCTCAATTTTTATAAACTTTTACCAGAACAATTCTCCAAAAGACTAAGAACAATTATTAATAATTTCTCTTTAAAAACGATTTCGAGCTTAGAAAAAGAATTATTTGAGTTTGAAATTTATAAAAATGGCGAACTCAATTATTACAATTTAAAAATTAGTCCAGTTTATATCAACAATAAAATGTTGTTTTTCTCCGTAATTCGAGACATTACAAAAGATATTCGAAACATGATTCGGATTGAAGAAGCGCGTATTATTGCAGAGAAATCGGCAAAAGCGAAGACTACTTTTTTATCAAATATGAGTCACGAAATTCGAACGCCGTTGAATGTCATTCTTGGTTTGTCGGAATTATTCAACAATAAAGACTTTACAGGAAGCGAATCAGAATATGAAAATATTGAAGCGATTCGTTTTTCAACGGAAAATTTGCTGATGATTGTCAACGATATTCTCGATTTTTCTAAGATTGAAGCTGGAAAATTGAATGTACAAAAGGTCGATTTTAATTTTACAGAGCTTATTTACAACTTAAATAAAGGATTCAAATTAAAAGCAGAAGAAAAAGGACTGGATTTTTCAATGAATATCATGAATTCAATTCCAAAATATGTCGTTGGTGATCAATATAGATTGAGTCAGATTTTGAATAATTTGATCGGAAACGCAATTAAATTCACCCAAAAAGGCTTCATTAATGTTCATATTACTGCCAAAGAATTAGCCAATAAAACTATACAAGTATACTTTACTATTGAAGATTCTGGCAATGGAATTTCAAAAGATAACTTACAGACAATTTTTGAAAGTTTCTATCAATCGCATCACAGTGATGAAAAACCTGAAGGAACTGGTTTAGGATTGAGCATTACAAAAGAATTGGTGACACTTTTAGGTGGAGAATTAATGGTGAAAAGTGAATTAAATGTTGGAACTGTGTTCAGTTTTGACGTCAACTACACAGTTAGTAATTTGAGCGATTTGGAACTTCAAAACACACAAGATGTCAATCATAATCTTCGAAATAAGAAGATTTTAGTTGCAGAAGATAATAAACTGAATCAACTATTTATCAAGCAATTATTAAAAAAGTGGGACGCTGAAACTACAATTGTGGAAAATGGTCAAGAAGCTGTTGAAATTGTAAAAACACAAGATTTCGATTTGATTTTGATGGACATTCAAATGCCTGTTTTAGACGGATTGGAAGCAACTTCGGCAATTAGGGCATTGGACTCCGATGTTAAAAAAAATATTCCTATTGTCGCTTGTTCAGCAGATGTTTTTCCAGAATCACGTCAAAAAGCAGAAGAAGCTGGCGTTAATTATTACGTCACAAAACCTATTAGCGCGAAATCTATTAATGAAATTTTGTATTTATTGACTACGGGGAATAGCTAGGTTTTGGGTGTTAGGAATTAGGAATTAGGAAAATAAACTTTTACATTCAGTATTCCTTGTTCTATATTAGATATTTTTAGATTTTGGTCTTTCCAAAATTAAAAAGCTTATTCAATACCAAAAAAAGCGATCCGAAGATCGCTTATTAAATTCATTCTGGAACAAAGAGTCTACAATAGCTACCCACACAAGTATAATCTTCTGGACAAGCACAATCAGGACCGCAATGCCATACACCTCCAACAATAGTTGTTTGAGTTTTTTTGTTTAACTCTTTTAATCCTTCGATGTTTAAAATGTTTTTTAACATGATATAAAGTTTTGGTTAAAGAATAAACTTACTATAAAATGATGAAATATACTTACGGTATTACCGTAATTAACACTTAAACTTTAGAAATTATGAAGAAAAGCGAACAGAAGTTCGCTTGAACTTAGGGATATATAGCTCCTATAAGTTCAATTCTTCTAATTCCACTTCCGCCATAAATAACTTGTGGATTCTCGATTTGAAATTTCTCTAATTTTTCTAACTTAATAAATTGATTTTTAAATTAATAATGAAACACGTTGGTAAAATAAGTATACACCAACAAAACAGTAGTTATAAAAAAAGAGACCGAAGCCTCTTGAAGTAGTACAATAATTAGTTCTTTCGCCATTTCGCTAAATCATCCGTGGCTGTGCCTCCATTAATAGAATTTGGTATTGAGATTTCAAACTGTTTAAATTTTTCTAACATAATAAATGATTTTTAAATTAGTAATAAAATAAAACTACCAATAAATCAACTAACTTAAAACAGAAGTTGCCCCAAATTGGCTGATTTATGCTAGTAAAATGATTGTTGATTTCTAGACAGATGTGTTTCTCTAAAAGTGATCCGCTAAATCTTATTCAAAATTCAAAAAAAATTTTTAAAAATGCTTAAATTCTAAAATGTGTTTTTTAACTAAGAAAAATAATGTATGTACTCCTTAGGTAAGACCGTAAGTGACGTTTAGACAATTGAATTATGAATTGTAAAGATAAGCTGTCAATATAATTGCAACAATGAATCCTATGATAAAGAAATATGTCCAAAACAAAGTTTTGCGACTATACCCATTGAGAACTCTATCTGATAATTTCTTTCTATATCTGCTCATGATAGTACAAAGAGATTAAAAAAAAGAATATAATACAAGAGGGAAAACACCCAATATAAAACTGTAGTTAAGGTTTAAAGATTGAAATGATAGAAAATATAACTATAAGCATACCAAGTATACCCATAAAGACTTTATCTTTTCTATTCACTTTAGCTATTAATAATATAGAGCCACCAATAATAAAAAACAGTACGGACATATTCGAATTTATTGATAAGCCTACTAACAATAAAAAAAGCGGGAAAACATTTAAACAGTAGTTATGAAAAAGAAGGGGAAAAGAAAAGCGAACCGAAGTTCGCTTTAAAGTTAACATCCAATTAAGGTGTCATTACAAGGAGTCTCCCATAGATACTCATTGTCAGGACCATCACATTGACAATCGTGTCCACCTTTCAATGCTATTTGCTCCTTTTTACTCAATAATTGAACTCCTTCGAGTTTTAGAATGTTTTTTAACATGATATGAATTTTTAATTAGGAAGAAAATATAGCACAACGAATTATGAACCAATTACGGTTTTACCTTAATTAACATTAAAACAGTAGTTATGGAAATAAAGTGCAAAAAAAAGCGAAGCGAAGTTCGCTTATAAATTAAACCTACTTCTCTGTATTATTAGGATTGGGATTGGGATTAGTAGGTTCACATCCATCGGAACAGACAAATGTGCAAATCCATGAGCAAACCCAAGAGCCTCCTCCATTTATATAACTTTTATCAAGTTTAGTAATAGTACATTTTTTAAGTCTCAAAGATTTAAGATTCTTTTTTTTCATGGTATAAAGTTTTGATTAGAAACCAAATTATAAAAACAACCAATTAACCACTTACGGTAACACCGTAATTAACATTTAAACAGTAGTTATGGAAATAAAGTGCAAAAGAAAAGCGAAGCTACCAACATCGACTTAATTTTGCTAGTAAAATAGTTAGTTAGTTCGCCATTTCCATAAATCATCCGTAGCAGTGCCTCCATTAATAGAAGTTGGCTTTTGAATTTCAAATTGTTTAAATTTTTCTAACATAATAAATGATTTTAAAATTAGTAATGATACAAGATAACGAAATAAATATAGACTCATGATGCCGTAGAAATTCATGAATATTGAGCCATGATTACTTCTATATAGTAATTTCTTTAGCAGAAATTCACTCAATGTAACAATTTGTGAAACTATTAAACATATAAACCAAAAAAAAATCAAGTTTTTTGCTTCTTCTTTTTAGCTGCTGGAAATAAAATATTGTTCAGAATTAATCGATACCCAGGAGAATTTGGATGTAATTCCAATTCCGTTTTTGGATCGCCAACTCTGTGTTGATAATCTTCAGGATCGTGTCCGCCGTAAAAAGTAAAAAATCCTTTTCCTTTGATTCCGTGAATATATCGACCTTCGCCGTTTGTTCTGTTTTCTCCTAATATTAAAACTGATGGTTTTATTTGAGAACGATCAAAACTGGTGGTTTGTCCCATGAATGCTTTTACCAAAGCAGTGTGATTTTGACATAACATCGTTGGAATTGGATCCCATTTTGCCGAAAAGTCCATTAATGTAAAATAATCTGCTTCTTTCGCAATTCTTCTTTTGGCTGTCATATCAATGGAAGAAAACTCATATTTTGTTGGACTTCTTTCTAATTCGAAATCTGTAAACGCAAATGTTTTAGAATAATCAATTTTACTTTGATAATTTCTATCCGAAACATCGCCATCAAACATTGGCTCGCAAATATCTACACCTTCTGCGGCAAGCGCAATATCAAAACTATCCGTAGCACTGCACATTGCAAAGATAAATCCGCCACCAATTACATAATCACGAATTTTTAATGCAACATCGCGTTTTTCTTCTGAAACTTTACTGTAGCCCAACTTTTTTGCCAATGCTTCTGCGTCTTGCTTCTCGCGAATGTACCAAGGTGCCGAACGATACATTCCGTAAAATTTACCATATTGTCCTGTAAAATCTTCATGATGCAAGTGCAACCAATCGTATTTAATTAAATCATCTGCTAATACTTCTTCGTCATACACAACTTCATACGGAATTTCCGCATACGTCAAAACCATTGTAACCGCATCGTCCCAAGGCACATTTCCTTTCGGAGAATATACAGCAACTTTTGGCGCTCTTTCTAAGATTACAGCTTCTTGATTTTTACTTGGACTCGCAATTTCTTCCAACATGGCGTTGGTTTTTGCATCTGACATGATTTCATAAGAAACACCACGAATTTTACATTCTTTTTCAATGGCATCAATTGCTGGCAATAAAAAAGAACCGCCACGATAATTGAGCAACCATTTTACTTTGATCTTTTTTTCAAGCGACCAATAGGTAATTCCGTAGGCTTTTAAGTGATCTTTTTGTGAGTCTGAATCCATCGGAATTAAAATATAAGACGCGTGAACGCTGATGGAAATAAAGAGTATGAATAGTGTAAGTATGCTTTTCAGTTTCAAAGGAATTTATTTTTATGAATAACTATCGAAAGATACACAAAAATTGTACCTAATTGAAGTTCGCTTGCTATAAAAATTTGTTAAGAATAATTAAGTATTTTTTTGAAATTCCCTTTTGATTCAAGAAGTTTTTGCATATCCGCAAAGGTCATAAAGGTAATAAGTCCGTCATTCTGAACTTGATTCAGAATCACATATGGTTATAAATCAAAAATACAATAATGAGACCTTGAATCAAGTTCAAGGTGACGAGCGTTTAAATGATAGAAAACGGATATACAAAAAAAGCTTATTGTAATTTTTACGATTTAAAACGGAACTTCATTATCATCAAAATCGTCATTCATAGAACTTCCGAACGCTTCGTCCGCACTTGGCAAATTATCGGTTCGTAAGGTGTCATCATTTGCAGCATCATTTAATTTTGATTGAAATTCAAATGGTGAATCAAAAGTTTCTAAGTTGTCAAACTTCCCTAAATGTCCAATAAATTTTAATCGAATATTATCCAAACCACCATTTCTGTGTTTTGCCACAATTAATTCTGCTTGTCCATCAGTTGGCGAACGTTCATCATCATCCCATTCGTCAATTTTATAATATTCTGGACGATAAATAAAGGATACAATATCCGCATCTTGCTCAATTGCTCCCGATTCACGTAAATCTGAAAGTAACGGTCTTTTGCTTCCTCCACGCGTTTCTACCGCACGTGATAACTGCGATAATGCAATTACAGGAATCGCTAATTCTTTTGCTAATGCTTTAAGGTTTCGCGAAATGGTTGAGATTTCCTGTTCACGGTTTCCTCCTTTTTGACTTCCTCCAGCCGTCATTAACTGTAAATAATCAATCATAATCATTTTGATTCCGTGTTGCGATGCCAAACGACGCGCTTTTGCACGTAAATCAAAGATGGAAAGCGAAGGTGTATCATCAATAAATAAAGGTGCTTTTTCAAGTCCTTTTACTTTTACGTTTAATTGTTCCCATTCGTGTTTTGCTAATTTCCCTGTACGTAATTTTTCAGAAGACAATCCTGTTTCTGAGGAAATTAAACGTGTTATTAACTGAACAGAAGCCATCTCCAGAGAGAAGAAAGCAACAGGAATATTTTGATCAACGGCAATATTTCTTGCCATCGACAAGGTTAATGCCGTTTTTCCCATACCTGGACGAGCTGCGATGATAATTAAATCACTCGGTTGCCATCCAGAAGTTAATTTATCTAATTTATGAAAACCAGTAGGAACACCACTTAAACCATCTTTATTGGAAATTTCTTCAATTTTTTTCTTTGCTTGAATTACTAAACTTTGTGCCGTTTCAGAAGATTTTTTAATGTTTCCTTGCGTTACTTCGTATAAACGTGATTCTGCTTTGTCTAATAGTGAGAAAACATCAGTAGTTTCATCATAAGCATCTTCAATAATTTCATTGGAGATTTTAATTAAGCTACGCTGAATGAATTTCTGCAAGATGATACGTGCGTGAAATTCAATGTGCGCCGAAGATGACACTTTCTGCGTAAGCGAAATTAAATAAAAATCGCCACCAACTTTATCTAAATTTGCGTTTTTACGGAGTTGTGATGATACTGTTAATAAGTCAATTGGTTCTGAGTTTTCGAATAATTGAAAGATCGCTTCAAAAACGAGTTTATTGGCTTGTTTGTAGAATGCTTCTGGACTTAAAATATCAATAACCTCATCCACACCTTTTTTATCAATCATCATTGCACCAAGTACAACTTCTTCTAAATCGACGGCTTGTGGCGGTAATTTACCTTTCTCAAGACTTATTAGGTTACTTTTATCGGTTTTATATGATTGCTTAGGGTTGACATTTTCCATGAGTGCGAAAGTAGGTATTACTTTTACTTTTAAGAGTTAAATTAACGTTTGAAGCGTTAACGTACGATTGTTAATAAGTTACGATTTTTTGTTGATAAGCAGAAAAAAAATCCGAAGCGTGTGCTTCGGATTTTTATATTTCCTTATGTAGTATAGGTTTATCCTTTGAATTCGCCCATTTTAGAATACTTGTCCATACGCGAACTCACTAAATCTACTTGTGATAAGTTTTTTAATTTGTCATAATTTGCAACAATGGCATCTCTGACAGCTATAAAAGCTCCTTCTCTGTCAGTATGTGCGCCGCCAAGAGGTTCTTTGACTATTTCGTCAATTACTTTAAGTTTCATTGCGTCCGTAGCCGTTAATTTTAGTGCGTCTGCTGCTTTTTCCTTGTGTTCCCAACTACGCCATAAGATAGACGAACAGTTTTCAGGAGATATTACAGAATACCAAGCGTTTTCGAGCATTAAAACTCTGTCTCCAACACCAATTCCTAAAGCTCCACCAGAAGCGCCTTCACCAATAATTACGGCGATAATTGGCACTTTTAAACGTGTCATTTCAAGAATGTTTCTAGCAATTGCTTCTCCTTGTCCGCGTTCTTCCGCTTCCAATCCAGGATATGCTCCTGGAGTGTCAATTAACGTTACCACAGGAATTCCAAATTTTTCAGCAGATTTCATTAAGCGCAATGCTTTGCGATATCCTTCTGGATTTGCCATTCCGAAGTTACGGTATTGTCGTGTTTTAGTATTGTATCCTTTTTGTTGACCAATAAACATATATGATTGATCGCCGATTTTACCAAGTCCACCAATCATAGCTTTGTCGTCTTTTACATTCCGATCGCCATGCATTTCTAAGAACGTCTCGCCGCATAACGCATTGATGTAATCTAATGTATATGGTCTGTTTGGATGACGCGATAGTTGCACACGTTGCCAAGCAGATAGGTTTTTGTAGATATCTTTCTTAGTAACTGCTAATTTTTTCTGGATTTGCTGACATGTTTCTGTTACATCAATATCACTTTCATGACCAATAGCAACACACTTTGTCAGTTGTTCTTCTAATTCTTTTATAGGTAGCTCAAAATCTAAATATTCCATGTTTTTGAGGATATTTTTAGTTGTTTTAGTGTACAAATATAAAACTTTAATTTAGGAAACTTCAATGCCTTTAGCGGATTTTCTTTTTCGTTTGTTTTTTAGGATTCCATTTGCTACTACAGTTGCTACAACGAGTACGCTTCCGTAGTAAAATCCTGGGCTCATTTTTTCGTCTATTGGGAATAATATGATTGCTAATACAATTCCGTATACAATTTCTAAATTATAAGTTAATACAACTGTATATGGACTGATGTAGCGCATGATATGAACAGATCCAATAAATGCATATGCCGTACAAACAGAAGCCAATATAGAAATGTAGATCCAATCGTTTGTGCTTAAAAAGAAGAAGTCTTCTTGCAGAAAACCATCTGCCGCAAAGGCTAAATAGATAGATATAAATACAACGCCGCAAATAAATTCATAGAATGAAATGGTGGATGCATTGTGATTTTCTACAAATTTCCCGTTTATTACTGCAAATAATGAGGAGAGAAATGCTGAAATTACGCCAAGTATGATTCCATTAATGTATTGAAATTCTGTGTTGATAATGATAGAAACACCAATGATTACGATGATTCCAAAGATGATTTCATACCAAATAATTTTTCGTCGGTATACAATTGGTTCTATGAACGATGCAAAAAATGCTCCTGTGGAAAACATAACCAACGTAATGGACACATTAGAAACATCAATGGCGCCAAAAAACGTAATCCAATGTAAAGCGACTACAATTCCTGCAATTCCAAATTTGATAAATGTTTTGAGTGGTATTTTTAGTTTGATCTTATATATTTTAATAAATCCAAACATTAATAAACCTGCAATTAACATCCGAAACCAAACGAGCGGAATTGCTTTTATGGTAATGAGTTTTCCTAATATTGCTGTAAAACCAGCAATGAAAACCAAAAGATGAAGATGTGCGTAGTTTTTGAGTTTATCGCCTAGCATTGTAGAGTAAATATAGTGCTAATACACCAAAGACAAGATTAGGAACCCAAACTGCCATCATTGGAGAGAAACCTGATTTCTCTGCCATTGTTCCGAATATTTTATCAAAGAAAATGTATATAAACGCAATTGAAATTCCGAAAGCTAGGTTTACGCCCATTCCGCCTCTACGTTTCATTGAAGAAACCGCAACCGCAATAATGGTAAGGATAAAGGCGGTAATTGGTAAACTCCAACGTTTGTATTTTACTAATAAGTGTATGTTCACATTTGGCGAACCTGATTGTCTTTCTTTTTCAATGAATTTGTCTAATTCTTGATAGTTCAACGTTTCCGCCATGTAGGTTACAGGCGTTAAATCTTCTATTTCAAACGGAAATATGGTATCAAATTTTCGTACGTTGACCAAACTATCATTTAGCGCACCAATAATTCGTTTTTTGTAGCCACGTAATGTATATGTACTATCTTCTTCATTATATTTGATAGAACGTGCTTCCATTTTATATTTCAATACATTGTCTTCAAAATGCTCTAAGGTAAAGTTGTCGCCACGTTTACTTTCAAAACTGAAGCTTTTTAGATAGATAAAATCATTTGTAGTAACCTGTTTATAAATTTCTGCGTTGTCTCGTAATTTTGTTTTACCTTTTTTTATGTATTCAAATCGGAACTCGTTGAACCCTCTACTTGCATTTGGAACGATGTACATTCCCATGATAAAAGCAAATATAGCCACTACAGAAGCTGCAACTATAAATGGACGCAAGAAACGTACATACGAAACTCCCGAACTTAGTATGGCAATAATTTCAGTGTCATTGGCTAGTTTTGAGGTAAACCAAATTACCGAAAGGAATAAGAATATTGGAAATAATAGATTCGCAAAGTAGATGACAAAATTGAAATAGTAATATATAATTTCGTCTGTTGGCGCTTCTGAAGATAACATTTTATCAATGTTTTCAGAAATATCAACCATAATCCCAATTGGGATAAATAGTAATAACATTACGAAGAATGTCGTTAGATATTTTTTAATGATATACCAATCTAATATTTTCATATTCTACTATAGACGTTTATCCATTTGTTTTACCATCATATTCTTCCACGTGTTAAAATCTCCCGCTAAGATATGTTTTCTAGCTTCACGTGTCAACCACAAATAGAATCCAAGGTTGTGAATTGTTGCAATTTGTTTTCCCAGCAATTCATTTACCGTAAATAAGTGACGTAAATATGCTTTTGAATATTCCGTATCTACATACGTAATTGCCATTTCGTCAATGGGAGAAAAATCATCTTCCCACTTTTTGTTTTTGATGTTGATACTTCCATGCGCCGTGAATAACATTCCGTTTCTGGCGTTACGTGTTGGCATGACACAATCGAACATGTCAACTCCTAAAGCGATGTTTTCTAAGATATTTATTGGCGTACCAACGCCCATTAGATATCGAGGTTTGTCTTCTGGAAGAATGGAACATACAACATCTGTCATTGCGTACATTTCTTCTGCAGGTTCTCCAACTGATAATCCGCCAATTGCATTTCCGACAGCATCGCGCGAAGCAATAAATTCTGCTGATTGTTTACGTAAGTCTTTATACGTACTTCCTTGAACTATTGGGAAAAACGCTTGACTATGTCCGTATTTGAAAGGTAATTTTTCTAAGTGACTGATACATCTGTCCAACCAACGATGCGTCATGTGCATGGAACGTTTTGCGTATTTGTAATCACATGGATAAGGTGTACATTCGTCAAAAGCCATGATAATATCTGCTCCGATGGTACGTTGAATTTCCATTACATTTTCAGGCGTAAAGAAATGAAATGAACCATCAATGTGCGATTTGAATTTTACACCAGCTTCTTTTATTTTTCTGTTTTCAGAGAGTGAATAGACTTGATATCCGCCAGAATCGGTTAGAATGTTTCTGTCCCAATTCATGAATTTGTGCAATCCGCCAGCTTTTTCAAGAATTTCTGTGTGTGGTCTTAAGTATAAATGATAGGTATTTGAGAGAATAATATCGGGATTGATATCTTCTTTTAGTTCCCGTTGATGCACTCCTTTTACAGTTCCAATGGTTCCAACTGGCATGAAAATAGGTGTTTCTATCGTTCCATGATCGGTGGTTAGTGTTGCTGCTCTTGCTTTACTTCCGGGGTCTTTTGCTAATAAGTCAAATTTCATTGTTGCGTCGCTATTGCCTTTATCATCATTTGAATGTTACCGCGAGTTATTTCTGGCGAAAGCCAAAAAATATACAAAACGGCGACATCATAAGTTGGCAAATATAAGTAAGATTGCGAGATGATTTTCCTAATAAAAAATTAAAATTTTGGGAAACTGAGGAATTTGATTTGGTTTTAGAGTAGAGTTTCTTGTGAAGCAATGGATTTTTATTTTGTTCGCTTCAATTTTGGTGGATTTTGACGCGTATCAAAAACATCTGCAATTCGTATAAATCTATATTCTATATCTACAGTGTAAATCAGTTTGTAGTTTTTGTAAACTAAATAGCGATACTGAATTTTTCTTTGTTTAAGTAATTCTTCTTCTTGTCCAATATGTGGAGCTTCTTTTAACTTATCTGGCTCATTGATAATTTCATTGAGAAGTTTTTTAGCAATCCTTGGACTCGCTTTCTTTTCGTAATACTTATAGATTTCATCAAGTTGAGTTTCAGCGAATGCAGACCAAATAATTTTAAATGTCATTATTTGTATTTAACTAGGAGTTCAGCACTACTTTTGAATCGGTTATTTTTGAAGTCAGCTTCCGATTGATCAATACGTTTGTTTAGTTCATCTTGACTCATCGGTTTTAATATTCGCTCATCTGAAGCATTTTTTTCTTTTCTCAATATTTTTTCGAGACGTGAAACCGATGCTTCGCTTTGAAGTTTTAAAAATTCCTGTACAAATTCTATTTTTCGAGCTTCTAAATTCATTTTGCTAAGGTTTTTACCAAAGATACAAAATTATCGATGTAGTCATTGTTTTATTCGGAAGTGAGTATTCCGCTAGTTCAGATTTAGAATACTTACATTAAGAGATTTTATTCAAAAATGAATCGTAAGAAACCCTTTTTCCTTGGTCAAGCTCATTGATTCCTTTTTTGATTTCATTTTGTTGAGAAGCATTTAATTCATTCCAGAAATCAACTTTTTCCTTATTTACAAAATCAGCAACTTTTTGAATAAATTCACTATTTTCAATTGCTAATATTGTTTTTACTAATTCGATTTTTGTTGACTGAATGTCCATAATGTTTAATTCTTGAAATTAGAGATACTAAAAAATGGGTTTGGTTGTTTTGATGTGCTGCCAAAGCACATGCTGGTATTTTTTATGAAATAAAAGCAATTCAAAACTTTATAGCAACCATTTTAGCCAAGTAAATTATTCAAATGCACACATACTAAAAACATAGAAAAGCCATTAAAAGGTTTTTTTATATATTGATTTTGTTTTTTTATAGGGTTGTACTACAGTTACAATTGTTGAATTATGTTTTTTTAAAGCAGGTTTTCATCATCCTTGCGTGCATCAACTATTTTCTCAAATTTAACAATTGAATCCAATACTTTATTTCCTCCTTCAATTTTAGATGTGAGTTGAACTATTCTATCCTTATGATTACGTACAACCTCTTGGAGTACATTTAAGTTCTGCTCGAGTAAAATTGAATTTTCATATAGCCAGATTAAAATTTGTGTATAAATTGAATGAGTTTTTAATTCAATATTTTCTTCAATCATTGGAACATGAATAAAGTTTTTCACATTGCTTAGATGTTTCAATTCTCTTCGTTCGGATGCGATAAAAAGTTTTCCTTTTTCAGTTAAAACATCAAATTTGTTCATCAAAAAGCCTAATTCATGATATATATTGGGTCTTGAAATATATTCTATGTTTTTATCATTTTCAACTTTAAGTGGTATATCATTAGTAAGAAAAACTATAGCTAGTTTACACACATTCAAACCTTCATAGATTTTTTGACTTATTAATTCACTGGGACGACCATCAATAAGAACTGGCTTTAAGCTTGTAATTGAATTATTTGTGAAGTCTTCTTCTATCCAGAAATGAATTTTCTTTGGAATATAATGTGGATTATTCTCTACCCAACTACAAGAGATAAAAATTTTCTCTTCTTCATTAGTCTTTTCTGGAATAGAGCTATACCTTTTAAATTGATTTTTTGTTTTTAAAATCCAACTTTGTTTCTCTTCCTTACCAATACAATCTTGATTTACTAACCTAGTAGCTTTTAATCTAAAAGAAACATCTGAAGGTAAATTGATTTCACTTAAAGACTCCTTTTTTCCTTTTATGTACTTAGTTGCATCACCACAATCCATTGTTATATTGAGTTGCCATAAATATTGAAAATGGTCCATCAAATATTGAAATGCATTGTAAGCAGGAGAGTTTTTTCTACTTCTTTCTACTTTTACAATTGGATGCTTATAAATTAGACTTTCAGAGTGTCTATTTAATTTTGCAAATAAATATGAATCAGAAACAATAGTATCGTTTATGATTAGAGAACATACATTAGGGCTTATTGGGGTAAACCTGACTATTATAGATCTATTTCCTCTTTCATTAAAAAATGAATATTGATTTATCCAGTTTTGGATATGATTTAGAGTTAACCTTTGTGCTCTCATAAATGTTGATGCATAGAATTTTCTCCAGTCAACTTGAAATTCTGTTTGATCAGAAGGGTGCCTCCAATCTCCATTTATCTCGCACCTCTGATGAGTCATTTCGGCATTAATTATCGACATAGCATGATTAGAGAAAGGATATATAAACAAAAATCTTATTCTGAGCCAGACGCCTTTATCTTCAAAGATTTTATGATTCTTAATAATGTTTTCCATTTCTTTTACTAATACTTCATTTCCATCAGTAATAAAATTACGTCCTTGATCGAAAAAGATATCAGCAGATACTCCTAAATAAGATATTTGACACATCTTTTTATGCTCAGTTCTTTCCTGCCATTCTTTCGGTACATCTATTGCACGATTTATTAGTCCGTTTTCACCATGAATTGACATTCTTTCTTTTAAAAAAGCAAGGTACTCTTTATCTCTTCTATGTGGAAAAACAGCGATTTCATTTACTTTTGTATTTTTACTCATTTAATAGTGTTTTATTTTTTCTTGCCAATTAGGTATTGTGTAATGAATATACCTCCAACACACAATACACGTTTTTCCACTAAAATAAAGAATTTAAATCAATATAAAAGAAAATACACCTACGAATATAAAGTAGAAAATACTGTATATTTTCAGAACAATAAAAACAACCAATAAAAACTCAATCAATATCTACAGAAATCATATCCCAAATTTATTCAACTAATATTCAACCAGTTCAAAATCAAAACCTCTTTTGTTGCGTGAAATCAGTTAAGAGCTTTCCATCATATTTCCACAAAATACCATATCTGCCGCCGAACCAAATATTTCCATCTTTGTCTTCGGTAATAAACCGTATTTCGACAAGTTTTTGTTTTTTATCAAAAGGAATTGAAGTGAAATTTTCTCCATCAAACCACGAAACCGTACTTTCTCTGAAACTACCGATCCAAAGTTTTCCTGTTTTGTCTTGATAGAAACAAGAAACCATGTTATTATTGAGTCCGTCAGTTTCATTGAAGTAATTGAACGAACCATTTTTGTAAGAAATCAAACCATTATCCAACGTTCCAAACCATAAGTTGCCATCTTTATCTTTGAAACTTGAAAAAATCATATCATCTGGAAGTCCATCGTCTTTTGTGAAATGCGTGAACACTTTTCCATCATATTTACTGATTCCTCCGTGTGTTTGTGACGTAAACCAGATATTTCCGTCATCATCTTCAACGATGCTTTGAATACAATTGTTATAAATTTCATTAGTTGGCGGTTGCAATCGTCCTTTAAATTTTAGATATGATGTAAATGTTTTCCCATCAAAATGATATGCTCCGCTTGCATCGGTGCCTAACCAAAAATCGTCTTTTCTGTCTTTAATTATAGATAGAATAGTTTCCGTTTCCGAACTTGGAAATCCAGTTTCAGGCGATACATCTTGGGAAGTTCCTTTGGGAAGTGGAATGTTAACAAAATTAATTCCATCATAACTACACAATCCTTTGGCAGTTGCAAACCACAAAATGCCTTTGTTGTCCTGAATTACCGAATTGACTGAGTTAGAACAAAGTCCATCTTTCTCCGTGAAATTTGTGAAATTGGTTCCATCATATCGAAAAACGCCTTCCTTTGTTGTTGTAAACCACATATTTCCAGCTTTGTCTAACAAGCCATTTGTAGTCACATCTCCTGCGTCATATTTGATAGGTTCACTTATACTTTTATTTTCTTTGGAAATTTTTCCTTGTCCATTGCAAGAAGATGCAAAAATCAAAATAGTTACCAATAGCAAAGTTTGTAAGTAGAAATACGTTTTGTTCATTTTATGTTTTCTTCGAAACTACGAGATGGTTTTCAATTTGAGTGTTTTCAATTGTAAAAAAAGTGTGAAATTTTTACAGAATTAATAATTACAAACCGAATAGAAAATTCAAGCGTACTTTTCGTAAATAGGCTTTGAATTTGCCGTTCATTTTATTTGGTGCTAAACGTATTTTTATTTGCCCATTCAATTAATTTCTCCCTAACAATGTCAAATTCTTTACTTTTCATCCACTGTTTTTCAATCAGATTAAAGCCATTCTCGCTTTTAATTTCAATAACTTGGTCATAAGTATCTATTTCTCCGATACTTTTAATTTCAGTAAAATTCAGTTTAGTCCGATTCTTCCAACGACCTGAAATTTCTATAAAATCATCTCCAATTTTCAATTTTCCAACATTGAACTTATTTATGAATAATGCAAGAAATCCTATTCCCAATGCTAAATTCAAAACGAAAAATATGAATGTAATTATCCGAAACCATATTTCGCCTTTTTCTAGAGTTACTCCGCCAAATATCGAAGCCGCAAGTATTCCTCCAATTCCAAGAAATAGGTATTTAAAAGGTGGTCGATATCTAAATTCGTTTATCAATTTTTTCTTGTTTATGTTTTCTGTTTTGAAATTACATAGAGCATATGTTCATCACACAATACATACTTTTCACAAATTTAACCGATTTTTAATTAATCTGAAAAATAATACAACCTCTTGCTTGATTTCAGAACAATACAGATAGCCAAAGCTATGCTACATACAAAAGTTTTAATAAACTTCTTTTTTCATCTTTAACACAAAGGATTATCAATTCAGTATCAATTATTTACATTCAATAATTCACTTTTTAACTTATTCACAGTAGTTCGTTAATAAATGCCCGCAAACTTGTTTTGTTAACGTCGTTTTATAACTTACTTTTGATGCTTTCAAAAACTACTAACAAATACACAATGTCTGATAACAAATCATTAGAAAACATAGTCACTCAAGTACGTAGAGATATCTTGAGAATGGTACACAAAGTAAATTCTGGACATCCAGGAGGTTCTTTAGGATGTGCTGAATTTTTAGTTACACTCTTTAATGATACCATGAAACTGAAAGACGGTTTCGATATGGACGGAAAAGAAGAAGATGTTTTCTTTTTGTCTAATGGTCATATTTCGCCAGTAATTTATAGCGTTTTGGCTCATCGTGGTTATTTTCCTGTGAAAGAATTAAACACGTTTCGTTTGCTAAATTCGCGCTTGCAAGGACATCCAACTACGCATGAAGGTTTACCTGGAATTCGTATTGCTTCTGGTTCATTAGGACAAGGAATGTCGGTTGCGATTGGAACAGCGTTGACGAAAAAGTTAAATGGAGACGATCATTTAGTGTATTCTTTACATGGAGATGGCGAATTGCAAGAAGGACAAAATTGGGAAGCAATCATGTATGCAGCTGGAAATAAAGTTGACAATTACATCGCTACGATTGATTATAACAAGAAGCAAATTGATGGTGCAACCGACGATGTTTTGCCTTTAGGTTCGCTTCGTGCGAAGTTTGAAGCCTTTGATTGGGACGTTTTAGAAATTGAAAAAGGAAACGATATTCAAGCAATAAAAGATGGTTTGGCAGAAGCTAAAGCTAGAACTGGAAAAGGAAAACCTGTGTGTATTTTGTTACATACAGAAATGGGGAATGGTGTTGATTTTATGATGGGAACTCACGCCTGGCACGGAAAAGCGCCTAGCGATGAACAATTAGAAAGTGCATTGGCTCAAAACCCAGAAACGTTAGGTGATTATTAAATCCTAAATTTTTTAAAACTAAGTTTAATCAAATAGAGATACCCGACTTCTCGGGCACTAAAGATGAAAAAATATACAAATACAGGAAGTAAAGATACACGATCAGGTTTTGGAGATGGATTAACGGAGCTTGGAAAGACAAATGAAAATGTAGTTGCATTATGTGCAGATTTGACAGGATCGTTGAAAATGGGCGATTTTAAAAATAATCATCCAGAGCGTTTTTTCCAAATCGGAATTGCAGAAGCAAATATGATCGGAATTGCAGCAGGAATGACCATTGGCGGAAAGATTCCGTTTACAGGAACGTTTGCTAACTTTTCTACGGGAAGAGTGTATGACCAAATTCGTCAATCAGTTGCGTATTCTGATAAGAATGTAAAAATTTGTGCTTCGCATGCAGGAATTACGTTAGGAGAAGATGGCGCGACACATCAAATTTTAGAAGATTTAGGTTTGATGAAAATGTTGCCTGGAATGACTGTTATCAACACTTGTGATTACAATCAAACTAAAGCTGCGACATTAGCAATTGCAGATTTTCAAGGACCAGTTTATTTACGTTTCGGTCGCCCGAAAGTAGCAAACTTTACGCCTGCCGATCAAAAATTTGAGATTGGAAAAGCAGTTCAATTAACTGAAGGAACTGATGTAACGATCATCGCAACGGGACATTTGGTTTGGGAAGCGTTACAAGCTGCGGAAACGTTAGAAGCGGAAGGAATTTCTGCGGAAGTGATTAATATTCACACCATTAAACCTTTAGACGAAGAAGCAATTTTAACATCTGTTGCAAAAACAGGTTGTGTAGTAACTGCAGAAGAACATAACTTTTTAGGTGGATTGGGCGAAAGTGTTGCGCGTACGTTAGCACTAAACACGCCAACGCCACAAGAATTTGTAGCCACACAAGATACGTTTGGAGAATCAGGAACGCCAGCACAATTAATGGAAAAGTATGGTTTAAATGCGGCTTCTATTGTGAAAGCATCTCAAAAAGTAATTAAGAGAAAATAATAGAATTCAAAAAAAGTCGTTTCTAGTGTATAACATTAAAACAGTAAACACCATGAGAAATAAAGTAGTATGTTTAGTTTTTTTACTTGCTTCGTTAAGTTGCTTTGCGCAATTTGGACTGAAAGCAGGTTTAAATTTTAACTCTAACGGCGAGTTGCGAGAAGTTGTAACCGCAGGAGAAAATATTATTGAAGAAAATGGCGATGCCAAAATTGGGTATCATGTTGGAGCGTATTATAATATTCAATTTGGAAAATTATATGTGCGACCAGAAGTAATTTACACAAAAACTAAAAGTGAATATCAGTCAAATTCATATGACATGTCTAAAATTGATGTTCCGTTGTTAGTTGGTATTAAAGTAATTGGACCGTTGAGTGTTTTTGCCGGACCATCTTTTCAGTATACATTGGATAATGATTTTGAAAATGCTACAGTTTCAGATGTGGAAAACGATATTACGGCAGGTTTTCATTTTGGAGCTGCTGTACAGTTTGGAAACATTGGTTTGGACTTGCGTTATGAAAGAGGCTTTTCTGAAAACGAAGCGGCTGTATTAGATTCTAATAACATTCAAATAGGAACGTTGGATTCAAGACCTAGTCAACTTATTTTTAGTCTTTCTTTTCAGTTGGAATAAACAATTTATAAACACTGTTGTCCGACTAAAGACAAAAGACCGCTGCGCTGTTAGATTATAGAATAAAGACAAATTAGTAACTGACTGAAAAACAGTGTTCATAGTTATATATTTTTTACTCTTGACAAAATAATTTCATTACTAATAAAAATTAACTAAAAGCATGGTGGAACATCAAAGATGTTTTGAGAAGCTCTTTGATAGCAACGTTTTTAAAAGAATGTGAAAGATTTTATCGGACACTAATAATTTATAAATATAATATTGAAAAGCACTTCTTTGCGGAAGTGCTTTTTTTTGTGACCTAGTTAATCATCATGAAAGCTTTATATTTCTCCAAATTGATTCGCGTGAGCAAATTGTACTTTGACAAATTCAGTAGAACTATCGAGAAGTATCTTTAGAGTCAAGTAATACCAATTATAATCTCTAAGTACTTCTCGATACAATTTTTCTCCGTTTCACTCTGAAAAACCACTCGAAGTGACGATTGTATTCATACAAAAAAATAGTTTTCTCATAAACCCATAAACTTATAAACTTATAAACTTATAAACTTTTCGGTATTAGGTAAAGAAACAACAATAACGTATAAAAAAAGCACTTCCGAATTGGAAGTGCTTTTTGGTATTATAAATATTGTGTTATTTTTTAGTTTACATCTAGATAATCTGGTATTCCGTCGCCATCCGTATCTGTTAAAACAACTGTTTTAATTGTTGTAACGCCAGCATCATCAGTATCTCTTGTTTTTTCAAATTCATTAGAAGCTAATATAGGTTCCATGTCGCCAGGATTCAAAGTATATGTATTCTGAACTACTTCGTTTACTGTGAATGTTCCGTCTCCATCATCATCACCATCTACAAAATTTGGTGTTCCGTCTCCATCTGTATCATCATTGGTAACATCATTATCACCATTTATATCTTCCATAGAAGACAATAAACCATCATTATCATCATCTTGAAATTGTACATCAAATACATTAAAAGAGAATAGTATTGGCGAATACGAAGGAATTCCTGTTTGAATTAAGCTAAAATATCCTAATCCTGAAGGAATAAATATTGCTCCTATTCCACCGTTTCTAGCTTCTAGAAAACCTCCTGAACCTTCTACAATATCTTCAGCGGCATTAAATTCTGAAACTCCAAGTTGGAAACCTTTCACGGAAGTTACTAAACCAATAGGTTGCTGTGTAATTCTTAAATCAAATGTTTCTAAATCCAATAATTGACCTCTATACGTCAAACTTACAGCATCAGCATTGGAATATGATTTTCCGCCACCATTACGAAGTTTAAGTACATAATATTTATACGCTACATCAAAATACGTAGTTGTTCTTTCTTCTACTTGATCTATTAATGGAGTTTTACCAGCATTAGCGCCTTCAATTACACCAAATGTCATTACAAAAGTATCATTTGCAGCACTATCAGGATTCGTGAAATCGAAATCTTCATAATTATAAAAATGCGTACTTAGAAATGTCACTATCGCAGCGTCATCTTCCACCTGCTGTTCACCTCTATCTTTTAATTCTGCAAAAGACACAGTATCATCATCACTTTTACACGAAAAAATAACCGTACTCACGATTATCATTAGGAATGTAAATTTTATAATCTTCATCATTGTTTTTAATTTTTGGCTTGCAAGATACAATTTTATCCTACTTTTGTATATTCTTTAACGTAGTTTTTAGAGTTTTTGTATGAGGATAGATAAATACCTTTGGTGTGTGCGTTATTTTAAGACCCGAAACATTGCTAGTACTGCATGTAAGAAGGGACATATAAAAATAAATGGTGCCACTGTAAAGCCTTCACGAGATGTATATCCAACGGATAAAGTTCAGGTTCGTAAGGATCAAGTGATGCGACATTTAACGGTACTCGATATTCCGCCAAATCGCGTAGGCGCAAAACTGGTTGATATTTATAGAGTTGACACAACTCCGAAAGAAAATTTTGAACATTTAGAGATGTTAAAGCACGCAAAAGAGCATTATAGAAAGCAAGGCGCTGGAAGACCTACCAAAAAAGATCGTCGGGAAATTGATGATTATCTAGACGATACTGTTGATGATGATGAAAGTAATTCTTAATTTTAACCTAAATTTTTGAAGACATGACCGTTACAGGAAATATTATACTCAATCACCAACAAATTCAGCACAAAACGCGTCGAATGGCGTACCAGATTTTAGAATCTAATGTAAATGAAGAAGAAATTATCCTTGCCGGAATTGCCAAAAATGGATTCGTATTTGCGCAAAAGATAAAAGCTGAGTTGGAGAGAATAACGGAGGCTACTATTACTTTGTGTGAAGTGCTAATTAATAAGCAAGATCCTTTGCAAACTGTCACGACTTCATTAGTCAAGGAAGATTACATTAATAAACCTTTGGTATTGATTGATGATGTTTTAAATTCGGGCACGACTTTGATTTACGGTGTAAAGCACTTTTTAGACGTTCCGTTGAAGAATTTTAAAACGGCGGTACTTGTGAACCGAAATCATAAAAAGTATCCTATAAAAGCTGATTTCAAAGGAATTTCACTCTCTACTTCTATTCAAGAGCATATTGATGTTGTTTTTGAAGAAGGAGAAGATACTGCGTATTTAATTTAACGTGAGTTCGATATAAAAATTATGAATGTTTTTTTTGTCTTTTCCGCAGTATAGCAGGGATTTTTCGTTAAAAATTTTCGAATCCTTGGAGAAATTTTAGAAAAATTCATGCGGTTTTAGTTTTTCCCTAAAAGAAAAACTAAAAATACCTCTGGAAAAGCGCACTTTCTTTTGTTTCTTTTCTTTGTGCGAGCAAAGAAAACGAAAATGAAAATCAAATATTTAGCAATTATTTTAAAATATGATCAAAATTTTATTTGAGTAAACTTACATCGAACTCAGGTTAATTTAATAACGCTTCAATTTCCTGTACTAATTCTTCCACTGATTTTTTATCGGTTAAAATACGATGTGTTGCTTGTTGGTAAAATGCATTGCGCTCAAACAAATGTTTTCCTATAAACTCTGGCAAATCTTCATCAGCAATAGCGCTAATCAAAGGTCGTTTGGCTTTTTCATCTTTCACTCTATTTATAATTTCAGGAATCGACGTTTGCAGGTAAAACGTGTGTTTTGTGTATTCATGAATCAAATTCATATTATTTGCATAACAAGGAGTTCCGCCACCTAAAGATATAATCATCGCTTCTTTTGTTTCTAGAATTTCTTTCAAATAGGCATGTTCTTTCGTTCGAAAATAAATTTCTCCTTTCGTTTCAAAAATTTCACGAATCGTTTTTTCTTCTTTCCTTTCTATATAATCGTCCAAATCGAGCACCGAAAGTCCCAACTCTTTTCCGAGTAATTTGGAAACAGAACTCTTCCCACTTGCCATATATCCTAAAAGTAATATCGTCATTTTTACTATTATAAATTATTTATTCTTAAGTGCTTACAAAAATGATAAAAAAAAAGATAAAAATATATTAAAAAAGCCTTGAAAAATAAAATTATGATGTTATATTTGCACCCGCATTCAAGGAACTATTTTCTGTTCTTTTTTGCATGATCTGGTAGCTCAGTTGGTAGAGCATCTCCCTTTTAAGGAGAGGGTCCTGGGTTCGAGCCCCAGCCAGATCACAAATATATACTAACTACAAAGGTCATTGATCTGGTAGCTCAGTTGGTAGAGCATCTCCCTTTTAAGGAGAGGGTCCTGGGTTCGAGCCCCAGCCAGATCACAAAAGGAGTTAAGCATTTGTTTAACTCCTTTTATTTTTATAAAGTACACCGAAGTGCTGGAATTGGTAGACAGGCATGGTTGAGGGCCATGTGTCCTTTAGGGCGTGTGGGTTCGACTCCCATTTTCGGTACTAAGAAATTTATTCTTAAAATGAAATCCTAACAGAAATGTTGGGATTTTTTTGTTTAAATGTTAATTATGGGTTTACCGTAATTGGTTAACTACTTTTTTATGTAATTTATGATTTAATCATAAATTATAAAAATCATGAAAAAAAGAAATCTTAAATCATTAAGTCTTAACAAAAAATCAATTTCTCAATTACATGACAATTCAATAAAAGGTGGTGGCTCTTATTATTGTCGCGAAACTGAAGCATGCCCTTCAAGTTGGATATATCTCTGTAATGAATGTGAAACAACTTCAGAACCGCCACAATAGAAGGATCACCTTAGACACTTGAGAATATAACAAGTGTTATTATCAACTCCATATAGTATTTTTTCCAATTAAATTCTAAGAAGCATTCAAAAACTCATTAATTAGCTTCAAATCCTCATACAATAAATTCGATTTTAGAAACTTTGGGTGTACTAAGAAATTTCTTCTTAAAATAAAAATCCTAGCAGTTGTGCTGGGATTTTTTTATTATTAATATCTCACCAAACGAACTCCTGTCCAATCATGGTCTGAAGTTCTTCTAACCTGTTTTTTTAAGTTTTAAAAAGAATATTGGATCTCCTGATGTTGTTGTAAGTATCATATCATTTATAGCAAATATAACAACACCAATACTACCATAATTTGAGAAATCACAGGCTAACTAATTATCTACCTCAAATGAAAATGCACGAATCAATATAAAATTACTTGAAGCTTCCTATAATTCCGTGAATTGTCATATGCAATTCCGTGAATCGTCATATATGATACTATTATTAGCTTTTTTTTGTCTTTACATTTAAATCATTATTTACTTAAAAAAACAATTCTAATTTAAATTTACACTTATGAAAATAAAAAAAACACTTATTTTATGTTTCCTGTTTTGTGGGCTATTTCTTCAAGGAATAGCACAAGAAAGTAAAATTGAAAAAAAAGTAATTTCCGAACTTGGACATTCTACGTTTATCAATTTCAATAAAACAAATTCTTATAAAATTGGCGAAGTACACTCTTTCTTTGAAGAAGAATTAAAAATAAAATCAAATGATGAGCTAAAAAAGATTAATACAAAAACTGATCGTCTTTCATTCACTCATTACACCTATCAACACTATTACAACAACATAAAAGTTGAGCATGGTATTTATAAAGTTCATACCAAAGATGGACTGCTAAAACGTGCTAATGGCGAATTTTATACTGTGAAAATAGCGTCAACAACTGCAACTATTTCAGCGAAGAGGGCATTTGAAATTCTTCTAACTAAAATTAATGCTAAAGCCTATGCTTGGGAAAATGAAGATAATCCGCTACGAGGTGATTATCAGAAACCTGAAGGTGAATTGGTAATTCTCCCAATTAAGAATAGTCAGAAAACTGGTTTTGAATACAAATTGGTTTATAAATATGACATTTATACCTTTATACCTTTTGATAGAGCTATTTATTTTGTTGATGCCAATTCTGGTACTATAGTTACTAAAGAACAAGTTATGTGTTCTTCTGATGCAGATACCATGTACAGTGGACAAAGAAATGTTGAAACACAAGGTGCAGCGAACGGTTTTCCGAACGGTTTTAGACTTTTTGACGCTACAAGAGGTAATGGAATACATACCCGAAATAATCAAGGTGCCTTGAATAATAATTTAGGTAATGCTATTGATTTTATAGACGCAGACGATAATTGGACCGCTGCAGAATGGAATAATGCTGGTCAGGATCAAGCTGCATTGGATGCACATTGGGGATTAGAAATGACCTATGATTATTTTTCTATCGTCCACAAGAGAAATAGTTATGATGAAAACGGCGCTAGAATAAATGCTTTTGTACATGTAATTTTTCCTAATTTTGGAGGTACAACACCAAACAATGCTCAATGGACAGGAACCAATATAGTATTTGGAGATGGTGATGGTACAATGTTTAGTCCGTTTACATCTTTAGATGTCTGCGCTCATGAATTTGGGCATGCAGTTGATGAAGCAGAGTTTTCTTCTAATTTAGTGTATCAAGATGAATCTGGAGCTCTTAACGAAGGTCTTTCAGATATTTGGGGCGCTTGTGTTGTAAGTATGGCTGCTCCTGAAAAGAACAGATGGTTTGCAGGTGAAGATATTACACTCAATGCTTATGCGCTAAGAGATATGTCTGACCCAAATAATTTAGATTTACCTGATACTTATGAAGGTACTTTTTGGGCTACTGGCCCAAATGATTTTGGAGGCGTTCACACCAATAGTAGTGTATTAAATCATTGGTTTTTTTTATTAGTAGAAGGATCAGCTACTACTGATGGAATAAATGATAATGGAGATACATTTACTGTGAATGGAATTGGCATTTTTGATGCCGAACAAATAGCATACAGAATGCAAACCGAATATCTAACTTCAGGTTCTACTTATGCATTTGCTCGAGAAAATGCAATCAGTGCAGCAACTGATTTATTTGGTGCATGCTCTCCGCAAGTAGTAGCAACTCAAAATGCTTTTTATGCTGTAGGCGTAGGTGACGAGAGTGAAATAGATGAAGCAGTAGCTTTTCATTTTCAAGATGCCCAAGGAAATATAAAAAATGAGTTTTGTGATGGAGAAACTATTTTTTTAAATGGTAACGCAACCATTCAAGGGGCACAGAATAAGTATTATATGGATGTTTGGAGAGTTAACAATGACGGAACTACCACTTGGTTGGCGAGTCAAGGATCTTCTAATAGTACATCTCCTGGTTGGTTTAATGGTAGTCCAGGTGTAATTGATATTACTGATTTATATGCAAATGATCCAGATGGAAGCGTGATTTTTCAAAACGGTGTAACGTATCGAGTAAAATTAGCTATTAATAGTGATGAATGTGGCTGGTTTCCATTGGAACATGATTTCACAATGCATGGTAGTGATATAGATTTTCATTTTGAAGATACACAGAAAGAAAAAGACGATACATTTTGCTTAGGTGAAGACGTCTTTCTAAACGGAAGTGATAATTTTGAAGTTGATGAGTATTTTTTAACTTTATATAAATTAAACTCAAGTGGCACATATACTTGGATTGTAGGCACAGGTTGGATACAAGGCAACTTAGAAAACCCTGTAAATGTTACAGAGATATTTGAAAACTTGCAAGGTAATGATGCCGTTACTTTTCATCCTAGAACTTATGCTGTAAAATTGTCACTTGAAAGCCCTGGTTGTGGTCAGGTATCAGTTCAGAAAGATTTTACGTATGTAGATGGAAACCTATCTATTGCATATCACTACGAAGATAAAGACGGTAACAAAGATGACACGTTTTGCTTGGGAGAAGATGTGTATCTTAATGGAAGTGATAGTATTGAAGTTGATGAAATTTTTATGAGTCTATGGATTCTAAATGGAAGTGGAAATTATGACTGGATTGTAGGTACAGATTGGATACCAAGTAGCTTGGAAGATCCTATAAATATTATAGAGATATTTGAGAACTTACCAGGTAATAATGCTGTTGTTTTTCAGGCAAATAGAACTTATGCTGTTAAGTTGTCAATTAAAGACCCTGTTTGTGGTCAATTATGGTTACAGCAAAGTTTTACACTTGAAGAATGTTGTCTGCTAGATGCACCGACAAATGTACACGCGCAAGGTAACACAGTTTTTTGGAATCCTGTTCCTGGAGCTGCTGGGTACATTGTAGAAAGTACAGATGTTTGGCTACCGAGTTGTAATTGTAATTGGCCAATCTCTATCGCGCCGATTCAAACTTCAAATACAAGTATTACATTACCTTTAGGTTTTAATAATTGTACTACTATTGAAGTAAAAGCCATATGTTCTAATGGTTCTACTTCAGCACCTTCGGACCTGATTTGTGTGATATATGGTCATTCTCTAAATAATAGAGCAACCATTACCTCTATTTCACCTAATCCTAATAAGGGAATGATGAATGTGAAAATTGTTGCTGACACGGATATAAAAGATGTCTCTTTAAAAATTCACAACTTTAATGGTCATCAAATACAAAATTTTGAACAGTTAAAACTAGACAAAGGAGTTTTGGATCTCAATTTAGATTTGCGTTCAAAACTAAAACAAGGATTGTATATTTTTATTTTTACTATTGGAAATGAAACTATTACAAAACGTGTTATCATTGAATAAAAGTAAAAAATGATATAATTAAGCTAGCTAGAGTCATCTGTAAAGTAATTTATAGGTGACTCTTTAATTTTCGAACTTATCTAAGCCCTTAGGTCGCTTCGCTTTTGGGTTTTGGGTTTTGGGTTTTGGGTTTTGGGTTTTGGGTTTTGGGTTTTGGGTTTTGGAAATGTGAATTATTTACACATTAGATAAACTTATAAACCTTTCAACTTTTAAACTAAAATTTTTCTCTAAAAGATTTTTTACGTTGGAAAACCTAACATTTCGCCCATTCCAACTGTAAATAACCAACATCCATAAATAGCATGTTCAATAGAAACTAATAAAGTAGAACGCGTTTTGACAAATGTCATTGCAAATAGAATTCCGCCCAAAAATGTTAAGATTAAGACTAACGTATTGTTGAATAATAAATGTGCCAAACAAAACACAATAGCGTTTATGAAAACGAGTAACTTCTTGTTTTTAAATAGTGAATCGTATCGTAAAAAGAAAAATGTACGATAGATTAATTCTTGTGGATAGACAGAAAATAAACTATACGCAAATAAAATAATCAACCAGACTAATGGTTTTGTGCGTACAACAATGAACAATTTAGAAGCATCTGTAAAATACACATATGCGATCATAATGAGAATAATTGCGCTAAGCAACACCAACGTGCGTCTCCAAAATTGCTTCCAATCTAGCGATTCATTGATTTTAAAGCGTTGTTTTTCTACCTTGAGTAGCATCCAAAGAATGTAAAAGAATCCTATACTAATAAAGCTTATTTTTAGATATATTGGATAGTTTAACACCAAACTTACAGGCATCGCAATAAAAAGTAAAAAAAATTCTGTAAGCTTATAACCTGCGCTTTGTATGTTCATTTGATTTCATGTTATAACTTTAAAATATGTATTTCTATATAGAAATTGCCGTGGTATGTTTTACTTCGCCAATGACAAATATACTATGTGTATTTCCAATATTTGGAATTGCGGTCAATTTAGTAATCATAAAGTCGCGATAGGCTTCCATATCTTTCACCAATACTTTTAAAATATAATCATAATCGCCACTTACGTGATAACATTCCAATACTTCTTCAAGTTTTATAATTTCGCGTTCAAATTTCATTACAAAATCTTTTGAATGTTCCGTTAGGCGAACGTGACACTGCGCCAAGAAACTTTTAGCAATGTGTTTTTTATCTAAAAGTGCAACATAACTTTTAATAACACCTTCTTTTTCAAGCTTTTTAATACGTTCATAAATAGCTGTTACGGAAAGATTCAGCTTGTTTGAAAGTTCTTTATTGGTTTGTTTGCTATCATTTTGCAACAAGTTTAATAATGTGCGGTCTGTTTGATCGAGTTTCAACATGGAAAAAAATCTAAATGAGTGTCTTTAAAAAAGTGTTTAATTTTAAATATTCATCAAAAATACAATTTTATAGTTTTATTTTCATAAAAATTAAATAATACTTGTTTTAAATTCTTTATATATTGATTTTTGACTAAAATTAAAAATACATAATTATGGCATTTAATCCAGCGAATAACATTCAAGATTTACAGTATTTTGGCGAATTTGGAGGCGTGAATCCTTCCATTTCAGATTCTTCAACCTATACATTTCTTTCTGCAAAAACAATGTTTGATACCTTTGAAGGAAATGCAGACGGCTGCTATTTGTATTCACGACATACAACTCCTAGCAATTTATATTTAGGTGAAGCTTTAGCCGCTATGGAAGGCACCGAAACTGCAAATGTTTCCGCTTCAGGAATGGGCGCAATAACGCCTGTTTTACTACAATTATGTAAAAGCGGCGATCATATCGTTTCGAGCAGAACAATTTACGGCGGAACGTATGCATTTTTGAAAAACTTCACGCCACGATTCAATATTCAAACTTCTTTTGTTGACATTACAAAATTGGACGTTGTGGAAGCGGCAATTACAGCAAACACAAAAGTATTGTATTGCGAAGCTGTAAGTAATCCGTTGTTGGAAGTTGCTGATATTACTGGTCTCGCCAGATTGGCAAAGAAATATAATTTAAAATTAGTGGTCGATAATACGTTTTCTCCATTATCAATTTCGCCTGCAAAATTAGGCGCAGATATTGTGATTCATAGTTTGACGAAATTTATAAATGGTTCAAGTGATACTGTTGGCGGAGTTGTTTGTGGAACACAAGTTTTTATTGATGAATTGCGAAATGTGAATAACGGTGCAAGTATGTTATTAGGTGCTACAATGGATAGTTTGCGTGCGGCTTCTGTATTGAAAAACTTACGAACACTTCATATTCGAATGAAGCAACATAGTCATAACGCAACCTATTTGGCAAATAAATTTCAAGAAGATGGATTAAAAACGGTGTATCCAGGATTGGAATCGCATCCTTCGCATGAATTATTTAAAAGTATGATGAATGACGAATATGGTTTTGGCGGAATGCTTACTATTGATGTTGGAAATATTGACAAAGCAAATGAACTGATGGAATTGATGCAAAAGCGAAATTTGGGATATTTAGCCGTTAGTTTAGGGTTTTACAAAACATTATTTAGCGCGCCAGGAACTTCTACTTCTTCCGAAATTCCAGAAGATGAACAAGCTGAGATGGGCTTAACAGATGGTTTGATTCGTTTCTCTATCGGATTAGACAATGATATCAAACGAACATATACCATTATGCGTGAATGCATGGAGGAATTAAATATTTTGGAGTTGGAAATGGTATAATTGCAATTTTTAGTAAATTATTTGCAAAGGAACATCGAAAGGTGTTCTTTTTTTTATATACTTACAAATTATAAGGAAATTACCTAAGTATTTTTACTTGATTTATCATAAAATTATAGTGCATTACGGTTTCCCGTAATCGAAGCTTATTCTTTTTGATTATCATTGAGACCCAGAATAACCTAAACCCTAACATATTATATGAGCAAAAACGTTTATATACTCCGAGAACGCAAAGAAACAGGCGAATTGCATCTTTTTTTGGCAAATCCTACGGAAGAAAACGAATGTCGCCCACAGCAAAAATCTATTTGTGGACGCATGGACATTGACGAGAAATCTCGAACCGTTTTTTCATGTCAACCAAAAGATAGAGCGCGTATACAATGTGCAAAACTGACAGGAAACATATGCACAATCTGTGTAAGTTATTTGTATATGAATGATGTGTAATAATCTGTAAGTCAAAAATTTCCAGATTGAAGATTGGGTTTTTGGATTTTTGGACTTGGTTGAACTAATTGGACTTGTTTGGATTTTTTGGACTTGCTTAGACTGTTAGAATTAGAGACGATAATGCACTTCTTTTTTTCATTATGAAACTAAAGTTTGGAATATATTTTCAGTCAAGCTGGAATGACAAAATTGAACAGAAAAATTTGTGAATTCGTGGCGAAAGTAATTTTTCAATGTTGCTGTGAACAAAGTACTTCTCCATAGTTCTGCTGAGTTTACCGAAGTGCAATTTTTCTTCATTTCATTACAAAAAACCACTCGAAGAAACGTTTACAATACAAACACTGCTAAACTTTCACACCGAGCGAAACCGAAGTGCACAACTCATAAACTCATAAACTCATAAACTCATAAACTCATAAACTCATAAACCAAAAAAACTATTTCCCTTTAATCCGTTCCCAAAAAGCAGCCAAAACATCCCAAATAGTAGTGTTTCTTTCAAAATCATGCACATAAGTCTTCATATCGAATCGATTTCCATCTCTATAGAGTTTGAAGCTAAAAACAGGTTTACTTCCATTGCCCATATCAACTAATGGATAGCGTAAATCATTGTATAAATAAGTGCCATCTTCATTTTCTGAAAGACTATAATAATCGTTGCTAAACCAAGCCAGTCTTGCCAAATCGGGATTCGATTTCGGAATCAAATCGTGATTTTTTTGCAACACTTTCCATTCGGTAAATACATTTTTCGTATCAAACAACGAATAAAAAGCCACATGATATTCCGTTTCTGTTTCCGCAATTCCAAACCATAACACATTATTCAAAATAGAAGCTTCTGTATTATAACGCTGATAATCAATTCCTTTTTCGGCTAACGATTTTTCAAATACAGAATTGATATAAAATTTGTTTCCAATCGTGAATAACATATATATAGAACTGATTCCCAAGCCTAGTTTCAACCACAATTTTCGTTTGGGGTTTTTTCGGTTGAAAAACATCATCACTATCAAACACACTAAAAACGGAACTGTATACGCAACATCTGCTACTGAAATGTTACTAAACGCCACTCGATAATCGCTAAATGGTAAAAATAATTGCGTTCCGTATCCTGTAAAGCAATCTAATAAAGGATGCGTAAAAATTGACAAGAAAAACAGCCAGATCCAATCTTTTCGAGTCGTTGTATCTTTTCGTTTTCCTTTATCATATAATTTATACATCAAAAATCCTAGTAGAAAGGCGGCTAACACTGCAAAAAACATGGAATGCATGAATCCTCTGTGAAAAAGCATCGCATCAATTTTATTGCTGTAAATCAAATTGCCTATAAAAACATCTAAATCTGGAATTGTTCCACCAATTGCTCCAAACAATAACGCTTTGTTACCAATCTTTTTCCCCATTGCGATTTCTCCACAAGCGGCTCCTAATACAATTTGCGTTAATGAATCCATAAATTACTATCAATTATAAGTTCGCAAATGTAAGCAACCAAATTGATTTGCATAGTAATTTACAAAATCGTAACATTACGCTAGCAAAAATAACCACACCAAAACTACTATGGAAAGTCAAGATATTAAGCCAAGAGAACCACAAGACGAAAATATTATTGAAAATAAAGAATTGAATATTTGGGAAGCGTTAATTCCCGTAATTGTGTTGGTTATCATGTTGGCGTTCAACGTGTATGTGTATGGAGATGATGCCTTGAGCGGAAGTAATCAGTTTATATTATTAATTGGTGCCGCAGTCGCTGCTATTGTTGGTTTCTTCAATAGAGTTACCTATAAACAAATGCTAGATGAGGTTGCCGAAAATGTAAAATCGACTACAGGCGCATTATTAATTTTACTTTTTGTAGGCTCATTAGCAGGAACTTGGCTCATAAGTGGCGTGATTCCTTCCATGATTTATTACGGTTTACAAATACTAAATCCTACAATATTTTTGCCTGCATGTGTTGTGATTTGTGCAATTATTTCGATTGCCACAGGAAGTAGTTGGACAACTTCTGCAACGGTTGGTATTGCTTTAATAGGAATAGGAAATACATTGGGAATTAGCGCAGGAATGACCGCAGGAGCTGTAATTTCTGGAGCATATTTTGGAGATAAAATGTCGCCATTGAGCGATACAACCAACTTAGCACCAACAATGGCTGGCGGAGAATTGTTTGCGCACATAAAGTATATGGCATATACAACGTTTCCAACAATCATTGTAACCTTGATCGCTTTTATTATTATTGGATTAAATATTGATACCGTTGGAACACCTAACATTACAGACAAACTTGCCGCCATAGACAAAGCTTTTAATATTACACCTTGGCTATTTTTAGTTCCTGCAATTGTAATTTTCTTAATTATTAGAAAAACGCCACCATTAATCGCATTGATGATTGGAACGCTTTTAGGAGGATTATTTGCCATCTTATTTCAAACGTCTATCATTTGGACAAATGGAATGAAATATGACATATCCACCATTCCAGAACAATTTAAAGATCAAATCACTTGGAAAGGCGATGACGGATTCAGTCAACGATCAAACAATAATTATCAAACTCCAGGAACTTATGAGTTGGTTGGAAACGAGAGCAACATAACACTTTCACAGCCAATCTTATTAAATTTACCTAAATCCGATAAAAAATTTACAGAAACATTTACACAAACGGCAAATGTGTTGAAAGACGGACAAGTTATTGGTTCCATTACCATAAATGCTGAACCAACAGGATTTTTACAATCTGCCTATTTTGCCACTTTAAATGCTATGACAGTTGATACTTCCGTAGAAACAAGCAGTGCCGAACTCAACGATTTATTTAGTTCTAGCGGAATGAAAGGAATGCTAGGAACTATTTGGTTAATAATTTGCGCTATGGTTTTTGGTGGCGTAATGGACGGAATTGGCGCGTTGGCGCGAATCAGTAAAGCATTATTAAGTTTAGCAACTACAGTATTTGGATTATTTGCAAGTACGGTTGCAAGTTGTTTGGCATTAAATATTACAGCGTCCGATCAATACTTAGCGATTGTAGTTCCTGGGAAAATGTTTAAAAAAGCATATGAAGACAAAGGCTTAGCGCCAGAAAACTTAAGTCGTACACTTGAAGATGCAGGAACAGTTACTTCCGTATTAGTTCCTTGGAATACCTGTGGAGCGTATCAATCAGGTGTGTTAGGTGTTGGCGTTGGCGAATATTTCTTTTACGCCATCTTTAACTGGCTAAGTCCATTTACAACTTTATTGTTTGCTGCTTTCAAAATCAAAATCAAGCAATTAGCGACAAAAACAACATAGTTTTAACTACATAAAGAAAAGAAAACCTTGAATACATTACGTTATTCAAGGTTTTTTTATTTCCATAAGCTAAACTTATTTCATAAAATTATGAGTATAGGCGTTCTCTATTGCTTAATAAGGAATTAAAATTTTGTTTACAAGAATCTGCGTACGGTCCTATTTATATTTGCACCAGAAAAATAATCACACATAAAAAATAAATATAATATGGCTATAGTAGGAAAAAAATTTCCAGATTTAAACGTTGATGCAATGAACGAAATGGGAGATACTTTCAAATTAAATGTTTTAGAAGAAGCAATAAATAACAAGAAAAAAGTTTTATTATTCTGGTACCCAAAAGATTTCACTTTTGTATGTCCAACAGAATTACACGCATTTCAAGCAGCTTTAGGAGAATTTGATAAAAGAAATACCATTGTAATTGGTGCATCTTGTGATACTCCAGAAGTACATTTTGCATGGTTAAATGCTTCAAAAGATAACGGAGGAATTGAAGGTGTAACGTATCCATTATTAGCAGATACAAACAGAAACTTATCTAGCATTTTAGGTATTCTTGATATTACAAACGAAGTATACGACGAAGAAACTGGAACTGTACAAGTTGAAGGAGACAACGTAACATATAGAGCTACGTATTTAATGGACGAAGAAGGAACGGTTTTCCATGAAGGAATTAACCATATGCCAGTTGGAAGAAACGTGAACGAATTTTTACGTTTGATTGATGCGTATACACACGTTCAGAAAAATGGAGAAGTTTGTCCTGCAAACTGGGAAGAAGGAAAAACAGCGATGAAACCTAATGCAAAAGGAACTGCTGAATATTTAGCAGCGCACTTAAACTAATAATAGGATGGTAAAGGAATTAGAACAAGATAACTTGGCGGAAGTAATTGCTGAAAACGATATCGTTTTTGTACAATATTCTGCTACTTGGTGTGGAAATTGTAGAATTATGAAGCCAAAATTTAAAAAGTTAGCTTCTGAAAATGAAAATGCAGTTTTTTTATTGGTAGATGCAGAGAAGTTTCCAGCATCTAGAAAGTTAGCAACGGTAGATAATTTACCAACATTTGCTGCTTTTAAAGGCGGAGCATTCAAGACGCAAGTACAAACCAACAAGTTTGACGTATTAAAAGAAATGGTTACAGAAGTAGCTTAAGAATTATAATAAGATTTCCGTTTTTACGGAAATGAAAAATAAATTTTCAATGAAATTACCCGTAATTAAACATTTGACTACTTTCATTGAAGAAAATGATGAAGATTATATCATTGAAACGATTGAAACTTTAGAAGCATTAACGGAAGTTCCTTCATTAAAAGATGAAGAATTGGATGTTATTGGCGAATTGATTTCAAATATGTATGGAGCGCTAGAAGTTGACAAAATGGTAAAAGATGGAACTCCCAAAAAAGAAGCATTGAATAGTTTTATGAAACGTGTGTTAGGTTCAATAGATACATAGAATCAAAGTAACATCTGTGAAAAAAAAAGCCTCTTCAAGAAATTGAAGAGGCTTTTGTATTATATAAGAATGCTAGTTTTATGCGAGATCAAATCTATCTAAATTCATTACTTTAGCCCAAACTGCAACGAAATCCTTGACAAATCTTTCGTGTCCATCGTTTGCTCCATATACTTCTGCAACAGCGCGAAGTTCTGTGTTTGAGCCAAAAATTAAATCTGCTCTTGTTCCTGAAAACTTCATCGCTCCAGTTTTACGATCGCGTCCTATAAATTCTTTTTCTTCAGCATTCGCTGCTTTCCAAGTAATTGAAAAATCGAGAAGATTTGTAAAGAAATCGTTCGTTAAGCTTCCAACAGTAGCTGTAAATACGCCATTTTTAGAACCATCGTAATTTGCTCCTAATACACGCAAACCACCAACTAAAGCTGTCATTTCTGGAATAGAAAGTGTTAACAAGTTTGCACGATCTACTAATAAATCTTCAGCAGCTACATCTAATTTAGAATTCATGTAATTTCTAAATCCATCAGCAATAGGTTCTAAGTATCCAAAAGATTCTACATCTGTTTGTTCTTGTGATGCGTCTCCTCTACCTTGTGTAAAAGGAACACTTATAGAATGTCCAGCATTTTTAACGCCTTTTTCTACACCAACATTTCCAGCTAATACAATTAGATCAGCCATAGAAATAGTTCCGCTAAATTCGTTTTGAATACTTTCTAAAGCAGTTAAAACTTTATTTAATTCTGTCGGATTGTTTACTTCCCAACTCCTTTGTGGCTCTAAACGTAAGCGTGCTCCATTTGCGCCACCTCTTTTGTCAGAACCTCTATAGGTTGATGCCGAAGCCCAAGCTGTAGTTACTAATTGAGAAACCGTTAAACCAGAATTTGAAATCATATTTTTCAACGTAGAAATATCTGCTTCGCTCAATGTATAATGAACAGTTGGTACAGGATCTTGCCACAATAACTCTTCTTTCGAAACTTCTGGACCAAGGTATCGAGAAATTGGTCCCATATCACGATGCGTTAGTTTATACCAAGCACGTGCAAATGCATCTTCAAATGCTTTATGATCTTTATGAAAACGATCTGAGATTTTTCTGTAAGTTGGGTCTATTTTCAAAGCCATATCTGCAGTAGTCATCATTAAGGCTTGGGTTCCGTTACCACCAGCTTTAGGTGCTCTTCTTGCATTTGACGCTGCAGTAGGCGTCCACTGATGCGCTCCTGCAGGGCTTTTAGTTAATTCCCAATCATAATTCAATAATACCTCGAAATAATCTGCATCCCACTGTATTGGATTTGGTGTCCATGCACCTTCAATTCCACTTGTGATTGCATCATCTAAAACA
Source organism: Kordia antarctica (assembly GCF_009901525.1). Taxonomy (NCBI): domain Bacteria; kingdom Pseudomonadati; phylum Bacteroidota; class Flavobacteriia; order Flavobacteriales; family Flavobacteriaceae; genus Kordia; species Kordia antarctica. The sequence goes on along the minus strand of NZ_CP019288.1, from coordinate 5,279,929 downwards.
CCAGATTGAAATGTGTTTTTCCAACCTGTACTCATTTCTTCAATAGATGCTCCATGCGGTTCTACTCCAACATATTCACCTGGATCTGCAGCACCATGTGCTTTTCCAAATGTGTGTCCACCAGCAACCAAGGCTACCGTTTCTTCATCATTCATTGCCATACGACCAAAAGTGATTTTTATATCGTGTGCAGATTTCAATGGATCTGGCACTCCGTTTGGACCTTCTGGATTTACATAAATTAATCCCATGTGTACAGCACCTAAGTGACCTTCTAAATCGCCATCGCTCGTATCATATCGTTCATCATTGTCTAACCATCCTGTTTCACTTCCCCAATAAATATCTTGTTCTGGTTCCCAAACATCTTCACGACCTCCAGCAAAACCAACTGTTGGGAATCCCATAGATTCCAATGCGCAGTTTCCTGCAAGTACCATTAAATCTGCCCAAGAGATTTTATTTCCATATTTCTTTTTAACAGGCCATAGTAATAACCTTGCTTTGTCTAGGTTTCCATTATCTGGCCAACTATTTAATGGTGCAAAACGATGTGTTCCACTTCCTGCTCCTCCTCTTCCATCTCCAACACGGTATGTTCCTGCACTATGCCAAGCCATACGAATCATAAATCCTCCATAATGACCATAATCTGCTGGCCACCAATCTTGAGAATCTGTCATTAAATGAATAACATCTTTCTTTAACTCATCATAATTAATACTATTAAAAGCTTTCGCATAATCGAAATCATCACCTAATGGATCATTCTTTGAAGCATTCTGACGTAAAATGTTCAATTTTAATTCATTTGGCCACCAATCACGATTACTCGTTCCACCTCCAGCACTCTTTTTTTGAGTTCCACTCAAGAAAGGACATTTTGCCGAGCTATCATTAAGATCAGCCATTTCTGCTTTATGAGAATTATTTGAATTAGCGTTATTTTCCATTGAGTATATTTTTTAGATTTTAATTAGTCTTAAATATAGCTACTAATTTACTAAAAATTAAACTAAAAAAATTGATTGTTACTATTTCATAATAGTTTTTGACTATTAAAACTTAAAATCTTAATAGTTTAAAATTATTTTGATAAAATTTTCCCAAGTGTTATTTATAAAAGTCTTTATTGTGTATTTTTACTACTTGTAACTAAAACCTAAAAAAATGGCATCAGTAACACTAAAAGGAAACAAATTTCATACATCAGGTAGCTTACCAGCAGTTGGAACAAAAGCTCCAGATTTTACATTAACAGCAACCGATTTATCTACAAAAAAACTATCTGATTTTAAAGGATCAAAAGTAGTTTTAAACATTTTTCCAAGTATTGATACTGGAACATGTGCAATGTCTGTTCGCACCTTTAATAAAGAAGCAAGCGAATTAGATAACACAAAAGTAGTTTGCATTTCACACGATTTACCATTTGCACAAGCTCGTTTTTGCGGTGCGGAAGGTTTAGAAAATGTAGTGAATCTTTCAGACTATAAAAATGGAAGCTTTGGAAAAGATTACGGATTAAATTTCGTTGACGGTCCATTAGAAACATTGCATTCTCGCGTTGTTGTTGTATTAGACGAAAACGGAACTGTAAAATACACAGAACAAGTTTCTGAAATTGTAGACGAACCAAATTACAAAGGAGCTTTAGAAGCATTACTCGATGATTAAATTCATTAAAGGAAGAATAAAAGGAGTCGGATATGCGTTTAAAGGCGCATATCTGCTCATTACTACGGAAGCCAGTGTAAAAGCACAGTTTTTTATTGGCGTGTTAATTACCATTGCTGGATTTTACTTTGAAATCTCCAAAACAGAATGGATTGTACAAATTCTTATTATCGGACTCATTATGAGCCTAGAAGGAATCAACACAGCTATTGAAGAAATTGCCGATTTCATACATCCTGAACATCATAAAAAAATTGGTTTAATCAAAGATTTAGCGGCTGGCGCAGTTTTCATATTTGCAGTTGCGGCTGTAATTATAGGTTGCTTCATCTATCTTCCCAAAATACTTTAAAGCTTCAACGTACTGATAACTAGCAAACAAGTTGTTGTGTTAATTTATAAATTCTAACAATTCTTAGTTTTAAACATCATAAATTCTTTCTATCTTGTTTTCATTATTAATCTTAAAAACTTTAATCATGAAGAAAAGAAATTTAAAAAGTTTAGATTTAAACAAAAAATCAATTTCTAATTTAGAAAATGCATTGAAAGGAGGAGCTATTCAGACTTATAAAGAATGTCCTCTTGCGACTGGCTGTGTTGGACCACCACATCCAACATGTGGAATTATATATACGTGTACAATAGGAAACGACAAGTAAATTTCTTTAAGAAAATTCAAGTTCTATTTATTTACTAAAATATAAAAGGAACTTGTATCATCATTACTCTCAAAACTAGCTAAGAAGCATTTTTTTAGCTAGTTTTTCTTTATATATATTTCAATCATCGCACATTCAAACGAATTTAAAAGTGCTTCATCTATCTTCAAAAAATAGTTTGAAAACTGTCGTTATGATTCATAAATCACGACTACTGATTATTTTTTATTCTTCTTTTTGTTATAACTTGGTTTAATTATAAATCATAAAATTTAATAGTATGAAAAAAAGATCACTAAAAAATTTATCATTGAAAAAGACGACCGTTAGTAACTTAGAAACTGGTAATTTACAAGGAGGAAAAGCAGCTTCAAAAACGTTATGGCATTCTATTATTGTTTGTGTAACTAGATGGACAAATGAAGATTGCGAATCAATGCAGTGTCCAATAAACTAAAATCAAAAGGGTTTAGTATTCATACTGTGTTTACTAAACCCTTATACTTTCTTAAAATCAACGTTCTTCTATATTTTTTTTCAGCTACAAATTATTAATGTCCAACTAAAATTATTTATAATTGAAGTTTGAGTGTTATACGGTTAATAACATTTAGCTTTTAAAAATAGTTAGCATAACAACTTTTCACTATCCACTTTTAACTTTCACTTTCAACTTTTCACTTTTCACTTTTAACTTTTAACTCTCCACTTTTCACTTCCCACTTTCAACTTTCAACTTTCAACTTTCAACTTTTAACTTTTAACTTTTAACTCTCCACTTTCAACTTTCTACCAAAAAATCCTTTAAAGGCTTCTGTTTACTCAACAATTCCTTAAAATATGTCGTTATAATTTATAAATCGCGACATCTCTAAATTTTTAATACAAGAAATTCTTTCTACCTTGTTTCATTATTAACTAAAAACTTAATACCATGAAAAAAAGAAATTTAAAAAGTTTAGATTTAAACAAGAAATCAATTTCTAATTTAGAAAACAATGTAAAAGGTGGAGCAATTAAAACTTTAATTGGTTGCGCTAATACAGGCTGTGTAGGTCCAATAAAGAATACGTGCGGTATTATAAACTGTGATTTATTAAGTGCTGCTTGTCAGGCTGATAGCTAGAAATTATAAGCGGGAGAAATCCCGCTTTTTTCTTTTCACACACATGTTTTCAAGGCAGCAATTTCCATCTTCAATAAGGTTTCCAACTGTTCAGAAACTTCTACAATAGCATAACATCACTCCTTTTCGCTATAAAAGCGCGTAATTACTGAAAAAACTTTTCGCTTAAAGATTAATTTTAAATATCTTGCAGATTAAGCGTAATTTGTATTTTTGCAGTAAATAGCGATTCCTGAATGGCAAAGAAAAAACCCGTAAAGAAAACCAACAAAACTCCTAGAGTACCGAAATTCAAAAAACCTGATTTTACACTGACCAAACAACACAGAATTGTACTGGGAAGTTTGCTCATGTTATTTGCAGTCGCGCTCTTCATTGCCTTTATTTCGTTTTTCTTTACTTGGGAAGCCGATCAAAGCGAATTAGGACAACTTACACGCGCATCCGAAACAAAAAATTGGATGCAGAAATTTGGCGCAAATATTAGCCATTTCTTTATCTACAAAGGATTCGGAATTGCTTCACTTATATTTGTTGGATTGCTGTTTCGTTCAGGATTAAACCTGTTTCTAAGTTCACAAAAAAAACTATTCAACAATTGGTTTTGGGGAAGTATCATCGTCATTTGGATTTCTATCTTTTCAGGATTCTTCTTCAGTTCAGTTCCATTATTAGGCGGAACTATTGGTTTTGAATCAAACGCTTTCTTGCAAGATTATATTGGTAAAATTGGTGTCGGATTGCTCTTATTATTTGGCGCAATCACGTATGCTGTTTTACGTTTAAGGCTTACGCCAGAAAGTGTAACGGAATATTTCAACAAGAAAGCAACCGCACTAAAAGACGATTTCGAAACTGATGAAGCAACTGCCGAACCAACTTTGAAAGAAGAAACTTCAACTGAAACAACACCCGAAAATGCTACGATTGAAGAAGCAACAGGCAAAAAGTCTGAAACGGAAGTAGACAAATCTGAATTTGAATTATCCGTAGAAAATCTTCAACCAACTATAAAAAATCATTCCGATAGAACAAAAGAAAAGAAAGATGCTTCCTTCGAAGTAGAAATTCCGAAAGACGAAGAAGAAACAGAAATCAAAGTTGAAGAAATAGTCGAAGAAAAAACAGTTGCACAAAACTTGTCTGATAAACTTGTAAAAGAACACGGAGAATTTGACCCAAAACTAGAACTCGGAAACTTCCGCTTTCCAACGATTGAGTTATTAAAAGATTATACTAGTGGAAGTTCAATTACCATTAATCAAGAAGAATTAGAAGAAAATAAAAACCAAATTGTTACGACGCTTCGTAATTACAAAATAGAAATTGCAAGCATTAAAGCAACTGTTGGACCAACAGTAACGCTGTATGAAATAATTCCAGAAGCTGGCGTTCGAATCTCAAAAATTAAAAACTTAGAAGACGATATTGCATTGTCACTTGCCGCATTAGGAATTCGAATTATTGCGCCAATGCCAGGAAAAGGAACGATCGGAATTGAAGTTCCAAACAAAAAACCTGCTATTGTTTCCATGCGTTCTGCAATTGCTTCCAAGAAGTTTCAAGAAGCAGAAATGCAGTTGCCAATTGCTTTTGGTAAAACGATTAGCAACGAAACTTTAGTAGTCGATTTAGCCAGAATGCCACATTTACTAATGGCTGGAGCAACTGGGCAAGGAAAATCGGTAGGGCTGAATTGTATTTTAACTTCGCTTCTTTACAAAAAACATCCTGCTGAGGTGAAATTTGTTTTGGTCGATCCGAAAAAAGTAGAACTCACCTTATTCAACAAAATAGAACGTCATTACTTGGCAAAACTTCCCGATTCGGAAGAAGCTATTATTACAGACAATTCTAAAGTAATTAATACGCTAAATTCACTTTGTATTGAAATGGACAATCGATATGATATGCTAAAAAATGCACTCTGTCGTAACATTGTAGAATACAACACAAAATTTAAAGCACGAAAACTAAATCCGAATGACGGACATAAGTTTTTGCCATATATTGTTTTAGTTGTTGATGAATTTGCTGATTTAATTATGACGGCAGGAAAAGAAGTAGAAGTACCAATTGCACGTTTGGCGCAGTTAGCACGTGCTATTGGAATTCACTTAATTATTGCCACACAAAGACCTTCTGTAAACGTAATTACAGGAATGATTAAAGCGAATTTCCCTGCCAGAGTTGCATTTCGTGTAATGTCGAAAATAGATTCACGTACCATTTTGGATAATTCTGGAGCCGATCAATTAATTGGTCGTGGAGATATGTTATACACACAAGGAAACGATTTAATTCGGATACAATGTGCATTTGTAGATACACCAGAAGTAGAAAAAATTACAGATTTCATTGGTGCGCAAAAAGCATATCCAGATGCATATTTATTACCTGAATATAGTGGTGAAGAAAGTGGCATAAGTCTTGATATAGATATCTCAGACAGAGACAAACTGTTCCGTCAAGCTGCGGAAGTGATCATTATTGCACAACAAGGTTCAGCATCCTTATTACAACGAAAGTTGAAACTTGGATATAATAGAGCAGGACGAATTATAGATCAGTTAGAAGCAGCAGGAATTGTAGGTCAGTTTGAAGGAAGCAAAGCGCGACAAGTGCTAGTTCCGGATCTTTTAGCTTTAGAACAATTATTAGAAAACGAAAAAAATGGATAAGATGAAAAAGTTAGTTTTAGTGTTGCTAGTAAGCGCATTCGCATTTAATGCAAATGCACAAGATGCTGAGAAAGCCAAAAAACTATTAGAGGAAGTTTCTACCAAAGTGAATAGTTATAAAAATATTCAAATAGACTTCAAATACGAATTGAATAATAAAGAAGCAAATACAAAGCAAGAATCTAAAGGAAATGTAACGCTTGAAGGCGACAAATATTTATTGAATTTCTTAGGATTTACAAAACTATACGACACTAAAAAAGTGTATACAATTGTTCCTGCCAACGAAGAAGTTACTGTTTCAGATGCGGATGATGATGAAACTTCGTTATCGCCATCGCAAATGCTAACGTTCTACAAAAATGGATATACGTATGTTTGGGATCTTTTACAAGATGTTAGCGGAAGAAAAATTCAATACATTAAATTAACGCCAACGGACGCAGATTCAGACATTGAAAGTGTATTGCTCGGAATTGACGTTAAAACAAAACACATCTACAACTTGATTGAATCTGGAAAAAATGGTACAAATACCATTTTAACTGTTAATTCTTTTAAAACTAATCTGCCTTTATCAAAAAGCTTATTTATATTTGATGCATCGAAATACGAGGATTATTATATAGATAAAAACGATTAGTCTGCTTGAAAATATTAGATAGATATATATTAAAGAGTTACCTTTTTACTTTCCTGACCGTGTTTGTAATATTTATGTTCATATTTATATTACAAACCGTTTGGCTTTTTATAGGTGAACTCGCTGGAAAAGGCTTAGACGCAGGAATTATTTTGAAATTCCTATTCTATACTGCGCCAAAACTAATTCCGTTAGTATTGCCGTTGAGTATTTTAGTATCTTCTATTATGACTTTTGGTCGATTTGCAGAAAGCTATGAATTTGCAGCAATGAAATCAACAGGAATTTCCTTGCAACGCGCCATGCGAAGCTTAATTGTATTTATTGTATTACTCGGAATTGGAACTTTCTTCTTTAGTAATAATGTGATTCCTTGGTCAGAATTTAAACAATACAACTTACGTAAAAACTTAGCGAAGAAAAAACCTGCTTTAGCCATTGGTGAAGGTGTTTTTAACGATATCGGAAACATCAATATTAAAGTAGATAATAAATACGGCGAAAACGATCAATTGTTAGACAATGTAATTATTCATCAAAAATCTAACGATAAGAAAAATCGGATTGTAATGAAATCTAAAAAAGGGGAACTTAAAAGTCGTCCTGATTCAGATATTTTACAAATGGTTTTGTTCGATGGAAATCGCTATGAAGATGTAAAATCGAACGATCCAAGAGATATGTTGCGCATGCAACACGCCAAAGTTTCGTTTGACAAATACATCATGAATATAGATTTACGTGATGTTGATAAAGTAGATTTAACCGCTACAGATCATAGTACTTATAAAATGTTTAACGTACAGCAGTTATATGATACAATAGCTGGTAGCGAACGTAGGTACGATCAGGAAAAAATTGGTTATGGCAACAATATGTACAAACGTACAGGAATTGTTATTATTCAAAGAGATACAACTAACATTGTACAATTAGATTCTGTTAATGCATCAGATAATGCACTAAATATTCTTTCCTTAAAAAATAAAAAACGTGCCTTAGACATTTCCATCACAAGCATAAAAGGTCGCCGTACAACGCTTGAAAATACTCAAAATCGTTTTGAGCTCATTGAGAAAAAAATCAATCATCAAAAAATATACATGCACGACAAATTTGCAGTTGCCATTGCATGTATTATTCTATTCTTTGTAGGCGCGCCTTTAGGAGCTATAATTCGCAAAGGTGGAATTGGATTGCCTATGGTTATTGCTGTCTGTCTATTCTTAGCCTATCACTTTATAGGAATTTTTGGAAAAAACAGTGCAGAAGACGGAAGTATTCCTCCGTGGCTCGGTACGTGGCTTTCTTCAATGATTATGTTGCCATTAAGTATTTACTTTACGCGACGCGCAACGTCTGATCAAGGATTGTTTAGTTTTGCTGGTTTTTTTATAACGCTGAAAAACCTATTTGTAAAACCTACGGATGAAGATGAAAAAGATGTAGCATACGAAAAAGCTGTAATTACGATTAGTGATGAAGAAAGTACTGAAAAATTTAGTTCGTTAAGTGATAAACAATTAATCGATGTAGTTCGTAACTATCAACAGTATGATTACACAGAAGGTGAGCGTTCTCTAGTTGTGGAAATGCTAGCAAAAAAAGGTATAACGCAAGAACGTTTACAAATAATGGGCGCTTTTGAGAATAAAAAGTATGAAACGGCTAAAGAAAATTATGCTGCTTTTACAAAATCTTCAAAGCTTTCGCTGTATTTCTATGTGCCATTTTTAATAACAGCATTGGCATTACCAATTCTGAATAACAATATGGAATTGCAATCATGGCAAAAGATTGGTTTAATTGTATTAGCTGTGATTTTTGGTGTATTATTTTTATACAATTTCATTCGTACAAACATATTTTTAAAGAGTATTACGGATGCAACTGGAAATGAATCTACCAATAAACTATTCAATGGAATTATAGCTATTTTAGGAATTCCACTTTATTTCATTGCTTTTTTCTTAATCCGAAATCGCGTCAAGCAAGACATTAAAAGTATTCTATAACTACTTCCGATACTTTCATCAATCTTTACTATCCATTCATAGATCATATTTCACAAGAATGATTATTTTTGTGAGCAAATCATACATAAAAACATGTCCACAACTACGAAAGTGAAAGTCAATACACAATTAGATAGTATTCATGAAGCCATTGAAGATATCCGTCAAGGAAAAGTTATCATTGTGGTCGATGATGAAAATCGTGAGAATGAAGGTGATTTTTTAGCTGCGGCTGAAAAGGTAACGCCAGAAATGATCAACTTTATGGCAACGCACGGACGCGGATTAATTTGTGTGCCTTTGACAGAAAATCGTTGTAAAGAATTGCAACTTGATATGATGGTAAGCAATAACACAGATCCTATGGAAACGGCATTTACAGTTTCTGTAGATTTGAAAGGAAATGGCGTTACGACAGGAATTTCTGCGGCAGATCGTTCTAAAACAGTCAAAGCAATTATTGATCCAAACACAAGACCATTTGATCTAGCACGTCCAGGACATATATTTCCTCTGAAAGCTAAAGAAGGTGGCGTATTGCGCAGAACTGGTCATACAGAAGCAGCTATCGATTTTGCACGTTTGGCTGGCTTACAACCTGCTGGCGTGATTGTGGAAATCATGAATGAAGACGGAAGTATGGCACGTTTGCCACAATTAATGGAAGTTGCTAAAAACTTTGATTTGAAAATAGTTTCTATTGAAGATTTGGTTGCCTACCGAATGGAACACGATTCTTTAATTGAGAAGAAAGAAGACTTCGATATACAAACACGTTTTGGCGATTTCCGCATGCGTGCATATTTACAAACTACTAACAATCAAGTGCATATTGCATTAACAAAAGGAAGTTGGGCTACTGACGAACCTGTGTTAACACGTATCAATTCTACGTTAGTGAATGATGACATTTTAGGAACGTTGACCAAAAATGTGAATAAGAAGCTCGATGATATGTTTCGTTTGATTAATGAAGAAGAAAAAGGCGCGATTATTTTTATCAATCAAGATAGTAGTTCGTTAAATTTACTTCGTAGAATTAAAGAATTGAAAGCTTTACAAAACGATGGCGAATACAAAGCTCCAAGAATAAAAATGGATGCTAAAGATTTCGGAATTGGTGCGCAAATTCTGCACGACATCAATATTAGTAAAATAAAATTAGTTACAAATACACATCAAGAAAAACGTGTTGGAATGATTGGTTACGGCTTGGAAATTGTGGATTACATATCTTATTAATAGATCGCTGCGCTTTTAGATTTGCTTCGTCTTTAGACTTTCAGTCGCTTTGCTCCTTTTTGTTTATTCGGTTATTCGTTATTCGTTATTCGTTATTCGAAAATAATTTTTCATTTCAAATTTTGCATTTCAAACCGTCACTTTGAGTAATTTTCAATAGAAAATTGTATCAAGAAATGTTTCTTACTATAATTAAACTTAAATTTTATTTTGATCGGAAGCAACTATCTCTTAAAATTTGTGTTTCTATATTACTAATACCATCTACGCAACTGATATATGTACTGTGATGAGAGTTTGTTGTTATATGATCGTCCAACAAATCTTCTAAATCATCATTCATCATTTTAGTCAAAATACAAGATAAAGATCCGTAGCTACTATTATTCATAAACTCTTGTAGGCTTACTTTTTTGAGCTTTATAATGTCTTTTGAAAGATATGCTTCGTAGATAAACACTCCCGTATCTACTTGCAAATAAGCACTATATAAATTATCACTAAATGTGTCAACAATTTCTATGAGATTCGCCTTTTTGATGCGATTTTCACCAACGTTTTGAAAGAAATATTATCGAAAGATCAAACAACTCTTAATTCCTCCATTGAAGGCTATTTCAGTATTTTCCTTATCTTTAGTGTCAGATAATTTTTTAAATATATTCTTTGTTAGATTATACTCTAATCCTTTGGCAGGAATATTTCTTTGCACTTTACAACTAAAGAATAAAAAGAAAACTATTACTATCAGGTAGAAACTCCTCAATTTAAAATTCAACATTTAGCATTTAAAATTTTATAAAGAAGCCAAAATCACTTCGCGCATTTTTTCTCCTCTAGCTTTTACTTCTTCCGCTGTCCAAGACATTTTGATTAAACAAGAAATATTTCGGGCAATATAATGATCCGATTGTTCAAATGTTTTTGTGTCTAAATATTTCATTCCTTCTTTTACTTCCGTAGAAATCGGATATAATGATTTGAGATTTTTTAAATGTTCCCATCTACGAATGTAATGCCAATTGTTATCGAAATAATGAAAACAGACATCAATTCCGTTTGCTTTGAAACCTGCCATTACTTTCTGAGCTACCGTTAAATCGGGCAAGAAGAAGTTTAAAAACGCATAACTTTCAACGCCACCTTTAGGAACAGTTCTGAAAACAACTTCTGGAATGTCTGCTAATGCTTCTCGCAAGATTGTATAATGCTTCTTTTGAATGCTTAGAAATTCCGGCAAACGGCGAACTTGTGCCAAACCAACTGCCGCATTTAATTCGGAGATTCGAAAGTTATAGCCTAGAAACGGATGTGTTTCTGCGCCTCTATCATTCCCAACATGATCGTGTCCGTGATCGCTGTAATGATCGGCATGTGTAGCATATTTTTTGTTATTTGTGATAATTGCGCCACCTTCGCCACAGGTCATTGTTTTTACAAAATCAAACGAAAAACAACCAACATCGCCAATAGTTCCTAAGGCTTTTCCGTTGTAAGTTCCGCCAATTGCTTGGCAAGCATCTTCAACCAAAATCAAATTATGCTCGTCACAAATTGCTTTAATTTCATCTAAGTTTGCCATACTTCCGCACATATGCACAGGCATAATGGCTTTAGTTTTTGGAGTAATTGCTTTGCGAATTGCTTCGGGATCCAACGTAAGTGTATCATCAATATCAACCAAAACAGGAATCGCGCCAAGCATCATAATAGCTTCAAAACTTGCTACAAAGGTAAATGTTGGCATAATAACTTCATCGCCTGCTCCAATTCCTGTGATAGCAAACGCTACCGAAACTGCCGCAGTTCCGCTAGAAACTAATTGCGCATGATTTACGTTAAATTGCGCTTCTAAGGCGCGTTCAAGTTCTTTTGCTTTCCAATGTCCGTTGCGCATTCCATCAAATCCGTAGCGCATTAATACGCCAGTATCTAATACGTCATGTACTTCTTTTCGTTCGGCATCACTAAATAATTCAAATCCTGGCATTATGTATGTTTTTGGTAAATAACAAAATTATTTTTCTTGTCTTTTCTTTATTTTACAAAATTTCGGTTAAAAACAAAAGTCAAGATGAGTTCAAATTAAAAAACCTCTTTTCTAGTACAAAAGTATAGAAAAGAGGTTGTTTTTTATGTGTATCTTATTAATAGTTTTCGATTATTTTATTGATAAATCTCTCATGTCTGGATGTATCACGCATCATATTGAACCCAGATATGTTATCGATTTCTTTACCTTTATAATCTACGATTACAATATTGGGATACGAACCTTTTTTATTGTATTTCGATGCAAGTTTTATGTTTTCCTTACGTTGTTTGTCTGTAATGATATCTGTACGTCTTGGTAAATCTGCCATAACTAACACAAATTCTTCCGATTTTTCTTCAAACTTTTCTGTGTAAAAGTACGCTTCTTTGAGCATTTTACACGGCGGACACCAATCGCTTCCCGTAAAATAGATTAAAATAGGTTTATTCGTTTTTTTAGAAATCTTTTTGGCTTTGTCAAAATCTGTAAGCCAATTTAGGGTTACTTCTTCTTGTGCAAATGCAGAAAATCCAATAAAAAATACGGCTAAGAAAAATAATTTTTTCATGTGTATACGGTGTTAAGGCGCGAAACAAATATATATGTTTCTTCCTTTAAAACAACAATCTTGCCAAAATATTACAATTCCAACACACTTTCTGAAATAGACTTACGCACTTTGGCGAAATCACCAAACATATCATCTTCTGCTCTGAAACCAACTGGCAATAGTAAAACTGAAGAAAGTCCATGTGCTTTTAAACCTAAAACCTCATCATATTTTTCAGGAATAAAGCCTTCCATTGGGCAAGCGTCAATCTGTTCCGCACCACAAACCGTTAGTAAATTTCCCATAGCAAGATAGGCTTGTTTTGTTGCCCAAATTTTGAGTTCTTCGGCTGTTTTCTTGGAAAACGAATCAATCATGAAGCTTTTAAAAGGTTTCAAAATTTCGTCTGGCGTATCACGAATTTCCTTTACACGTGCAAAATAAGATTCAATATATTCAGTATCAACAGTGTTCTCAATACATATTACTAATAAATGCGAAGCATCAATTACTTGGCGTTGCTTCCACGAATGTGGCAATAATTGTTTTTGTAAATCTTTATCTTGAATTACTACCAAACGGATCGGCTGTAATCCGTAGGAAGTTGCTGTTAGGTTAAAAGCTTCTTTGAGTGTTTGTAGTTGTTTAGTGGTTAAAAAACGGGTTGCATCAAATTTTTTTGTTGCATATCTCCATTTTAAACTATCTAGTATTTGCATAAATTCTATCTTTGATTCCATAAATTATCAAACAAAAATAAGCAATACAGAAAAGGAAAACTTAGTGTTTCTATAAATTATACCAATTGCTTCATAAATTAATTACGCTATTCATGGATACAGATACACTTGCACGCATTGAAAGTTCTGAAACACATATTTTTAAAGCCGTATTTCCGAATACGACCAATCATTATGATACGTTATTTGGCGGCACAGCCTTGCAACTTATGGATGAAGCTTCTTTTATATGTGCAACCCGATTTAGTAGAAAGAAAGTTGTCACCGTTTCCACAGATAAAATAGACTTTACCGAGCCAATTCCGCAAGGAACTTTAATTGAACTCGTAGCTAAAGTGATAACCGTAGGAAATACAAGTTGTGTGGTACAAGTAGATATTTTTAGAGAGAATATGTATAAAGATGGACGAAAAAAAGCAGTAACTGGTTTCTTTACGTTTGTTGCTATTGACGATGAGAAGAAGCCTGTAAAAATAATGTATTCAACGCCTTAGAACATTATTTTATGGAATACAGTTTCTAATAATATATGGAAACAAAAAAAAGTCTTAAAAAAACCTTGTGATTTGTTTTCAATATTAAAAAAGCTTTCTATATTTGCATCCGCATTCAGGGAATACCTGATGAGACACTCAAGGAGAAATGGCAGAGTGGTCGAATGCACTAGTCTTGAAAACTAGCGACTGTCACAGGTCCGGGGGTTCGAATCCCTCTTTCTCCGCAAAAACCCTTGTAAGTCTATGATTTACAAGGGTTTATTTTTTTAGGTGAACATATCGTTGGCAAAATTCCATTGTAAAACATTTCGAAACACTTTTTTAAGTGCTCATAATTTTTCTTAATTATTGTATATTTACTACATGAACGTACGACTAACCGAAACACAAAAGATAACAATTCTTAATGCGCATGACGTTTATAGCGTAATGCAGCAAATACTACTGCGACAAAACAAAATTCGTAGAGCGCAGGAACATTTTTGGGTTGTTGGACTGAAAGCCGATAACAGTATTTTGTTTGTAGAACTCATTGCTATTGGCGCGCAAAACCGTGTAAATGTATCGCCGCCCGATGTTTTCCGTATGGGAATTTATAAACTTGCCGTTCGAATGATATTGGTACACAATCATCCGAGTGGAAACTTGAAAGTATCTGCAGCCGACAAAGATATTACCGACAGACTTTTAAAGGTTGGAAAGATGATTAATATTGAAGTGATAGATCATTTGATTGTTACCGAAAGTGGCTTTACTTCTTTTAAGGATAAAGGCATTATGGAAGAACTTCGCAAAAGCGGATTGTACGAAATACAAGATCGCGAAAGTGACCAAATGAAGGAAATGAAAATACAATATGAACGTAAGAATGCTGAGAAATCTAAAGCTATTGATATTGCTCGGAAGATGAAAGCTGATGGTTTTGATATTAAAACTATTAAGAAATATACTGGTTTGTATATTAAGGATATTAAAACCCTGTTGTAGATGCGCGATTAATCGCGCATCTACAACAGGGTTTTATGAAATTTGTCTTCCTTCCAATTCGCAGGATTGTTGATGATGTAATTGGAAATATTGGAAAACGATTTTTCATTGCGGATTATATGATCGTGAAATCGAGATTGCCATTCAAAATCGGAATCTATTTTTCTACATTCAAATGTGGTTCTGCCTTTGTACCACCGGATGATTCTTGACAAATTATTATTCAGCATTGGATTTTTATTTCCTGCAAAACCGCCTGATTTTTTATGGGAATGATCCTGTGGAAGCGCGATTAATCGCGCCTCCACAGGATCATCATCATTTTTATCAATAATGATAATACCATGAACGTGATTTGGCATTACAATATGATCGCCCAATTTTACATATGGAAATTGTTTCGGAATTGTCAACCAATTTTGATTCGCAATTTTGCCCGTTTCGGATAATATCATGGTTCCGCTTATAATTTGTCCAAAAAAATGCGTTCTATTCTTTGTACAGATAGTAACAAAATAAGCCGCATTACGTCCGTAGTTCCAATACTGTAATCGGGTAGATTGTATTCGATATTTATTTTTAAATTTTTCAGACACTTGCATTGCTGTTTGATGATATAAATCTCGAAAAAAAATCTGAAAAGACAGAAGATATTTTATAAGCGTAGCATATTTTTTGTAAGCGTAGCTTCGAGCACCTCAGTAACCACTTTTTGATGTTTTTCCTTATTAAAATTAATGATACATACATATTCGATAAGCTAGCCTAGCTGAAACCATAATTATTTGTCAGAACTGCGAAAACAACTATGATACATCTTCCATAAGAATGAAATGAATAGTAATAAACACAAGGTTTGATCTCTACTTTTAGATACTTATAAACTGTGCTTAATTGCTATCTAAGATCAATAAATTGAAAACTTAACATTCATAAAGCATTCATTTACAACTGTATATATAGCTTTTTACGGCAAAACCGTACTTGAGTGTTATGGTTTATATATATCTTCATTTTCTGAAAATTAATACTATCAATCACAAACCATATTACTAACTTAAAAATTATAAAATCATGAAGAAAAAAAATCTAAAAAGCTTACAGATTAAAAAATCTACAGTTTCAAGCTTAAATAAAGACGGAGTTATAGGCGGTGCTAGGAAAACGCGATATTATTACCAATGTGGTACAGGGCCACAGTCAATAGCTTGCACACAAGATGGACCGGAATGTACATACAACTCAAGAGAGCGCTGTAAAACAAACGAAGTAGATTACGCTACACGCCCAATCTGCTAAAAAGACATATACTTATTTACCAGTAAAAAGAGCGAACTATAATGGTTTGCTCTTTTTTATGGAATATTCTATTGTGGATTTCGAGTGCCTCAGTCTACTTTCCTGTTGAGTTATATAACAGTTCGGTATGTCACATTTTAATTCCAACAGCGAAACAAGTCTAAAAGAGTATCTCTTTTCCATTTTTTTAGTTAATTATTTATAGAGATACATCTAAAGAAGCTATTTTTGGAAAAAAGTCAAGAAAATCAATAAATTAAAAGATATGAAAAAAATAATTTTAAGTGTATTCGTAATCGCTTCATTGGCGGTAATTGGTTGTAAAAACGAAACAAAAACTGAAGTAAATACAACTACTGAACAAGGAAAAGAATTGTCAATGGCAAATTTTGGCGTGCGTGGAAATTGCGGAATGTGTAAAACTACCATTGAAAAAGCTGCCAAAAGTGTAGATGGTGTTGCAGATGCAAATTGGGACGTAAAGAAGAAAAGTATTGCTATTTCATATGATGAAGCAAAAGCAAATGAAAAAGATATGCATAAAGCAATTGCTGCCGCTGGTTACGATACTGAGCAAGCAACTGGTGACAAAGCTGCATATAAAGAGTTGCCTAAATGCTGTCAATTTACTTCTGATATGGAGATGAATCAGTAATATATTTTACCTTTGTGCTATGAAACGAACATTAAAAACTTTAAACATATCTTCTGCAAAGAAGCTGTGTTTAAAGTTTTTAATGTGAGAACGAAGTGGTTACACACGTTCTTAATTTTATAATTAAATTTTTATTGAATAATTACTAAAATTTAAACGTGTGAAAGATTATGTATTATTAATTGCCGCTCTGTATGGCGCATTGGGAATTATTTTTGGCGCTTTTGGTGCGCATGCATTGAAGAAAATTTTTTCAGAAGATTTACTTAAAAGCTTTGAAACTGGCGTAAAATACCAACTATATCACGCAATTGTATTGTTAATAATCGGGTTTCAATTCTCGTTTACGGAAACATTACAAACTGCCGTTGCTTGGTGTTTTATTATAGGAATTTTTTTATTTTCGTTCAGTATTTACGGATTTTGTATCAGTAGTGCAAAAGGCAAAAAATTGCGCTTTTTAGGACCAATAACGCCACTTGGTGGTTTATTGTTAGTAATTGGATGGATTTTGCTAGGTGTTTCTTTTTTTTAATACGATTTCTTTTGATGCTGAAATACAAAGGAAAAAGGACATTTTAATATAGGGATTTCAATGAAGAGATGGTATTAACACTCTTTTAAGAAATATTAACATAAGATTGGCTATTTTAGAAGCTTAAACTGAAAACCCAATGTTAAGAACCAATATTTCCGTCCTTTTAGGACTTTTCTTTTCGTGTATTTTATTTGCTCAAGACAAAAAAGAAGCTGAAAAATGGGACGTTTCCAATCCAACTGGAGACTTCAATTACAAAGATCACAAATTTACTACAACTGAAGGTACTTGGATGAATTTGGACGTAAGTCCAGACGGAAAAACCATAGTATTTGATATGTTGGGCGATATTTATAGCATGCCAATTTCTGGTGGAAATGCCAATGTATTACGCACAGGAATTCCGTTTGAAGTACAACCGCATTTCAGTCCAGACGGTTCTAAAATATTATTTACGAGTGATGCAGGCGGCGGCGATAACATTTGGGTTATGAATTCCGATGGTTCGGATGCGAAACAACTAACGAAAGAAAGTTTTCGACTCTTAAACAATTCCACTTGGATGCCTGATGGAAATTCGTTTGTAGCTCGAAAACACTTTACATCTCAACGTTCACTTGGCGCCGGAGAACTATGGCAATATCACATTACTGGCGGATCAGGTTTGCAAATCACGAAAAAGAAAAACGATCAACAAGATGTAAATGAACCTTCTATTTCTCCAGACGGACGCTACGTATATTACAGTGAAGATGTCTATCCTGGTGGTTCTTTTCAATACAATAAAGATCCAAACAAACAAATCTATGTCATCAAACGTTACGATTTTCAAACAGGAAAAACAACGAAAATTACTGGCGGACCTGGTGGCGCATCGCGTCCGCAGGTTTCTAGAGATGGAAAAAAGATAGCTTTTATCAAAAGAGTTCGCACAAAATCGGTTTTATATCTACATGATTTAGAAACTGGTGAAGAATGGCCTTTATATGACGCTTTAGATAAAGATCAACAAGAAGCTTGGGCGATTTTTGGTGTGTATCCAAACTTTAGTTGGATGCCGAATAACACCGAAATTGTATTTTGGGCAGGCGGAAAAATTCATAAAATAGATGTTTCCTCACTAAAAGTAACCAATATTCCTTTCAAAGTAAATGCTACGATCAAAATTGCAGAAGCAGTTTCGTTTAACACACCTGTTGCGCCAGATACATTTGATGCAAAAGTAATTCGGCAAGCAATCACTTCACCTGATGGGAAAACGTTGGTTTTCAATGCAGTTGGTTATTTATGGAAGAAAAACTTACCAAACGGAACGCCTAAAAGAATCACAAACGGAACTGATTTTGAATCAGAACCGAGTTTTTCTCCTAACGGAAATGAACTAGTGTATGTTACTTGGAATGATCTAAATTCAGGTTCAGTTCGAAAAATCTCTGTAAATGGTGGAAACTCAATGCAACTTTCAACCGACAAAGGAAGTTTTAGAACGCCTTCTTTCTCTCCAGATGGAACTCATATCGTTTACCGAAAGGAACGTGGAAACAGCGATCAAGGATTTACGTTTGCTAAAAATGCTGGAATCTACACCATGAAAGTAAACGGTAGCGATGCAAAACTCGTGACAGAACAAGGCGAATATCCAATCTTTTCAGCAGATGGAAAACGTATTTTTATTCAAACTGGAGGAACGTATTTTGGAAACATAACAAAGTCGTTACACAGCGTGAATCTTCAAGGAAACGACAAACGCACACACTTTACGTCAAAATATGCGAATAGATTAGTTCCAAGTCCAGATAACAAATGGATTGCATTTTCACAATTGCACAAAGCATATGTTGCGCCAATGATCGTAACCGGTCAAACGGTAAACTTGGACAACAAAACAAAAGCTTTTCCTGTAGCTCAAATTGCGAAAGATGCTGGTGTAAACTTACATTGGTCTTCAAACAGTAAAAAAGTACTATGGACTTTAGGTGACGAATACTTTTCGAATGAAATTAAAAATAGATTTACTTTTTTAGACGGTTCGCCCGAAAAAACTCCTGAATTAACTACGAAAGGAATCAAGATCAATCTCACACAAAAAACAGATAAACCAAGTGGACGAATTGCATTTATGAATGTGAGAATCATCACGATGGAAAATGAAGAAGTCATTGAAAAAGGTACAATTCTAATCAAAGACAATCGGATTGAAGCTATTGGAAAAGCTGCTGACATACGTGTTCCAAGCGGAACCAAAACCTACGATATGACAGGCAAAACTATCATGCCAGGAATCGTAGATGCGCACGCACATATTGGCGCATTCCGTTATGGATTAACAACGCAGAAACATTGGCAATTCTATGCAAATCTAGCTTTTGGAGTTACCACAGCGCATGATCCGTCAGCAAATACAGAAACTGTTTTTGCATTGTCTGAATTAGTGAAAAACGGAACTTTAGTTGGTCCACGACTCTACTCTACTGGATTTATCTTATACGGAGCCGACGGCGATTTCAAAGCAGTTGTCAACAATTTGGAAGACGCACGTTCGTCAATAAGACGTACAAAAGCATTTGGCGCATTATCTGTAAAAAGCTACAATCAGCCACGACGCGAGCAACGCCAACAAATTTTGCAAGCCGCACGTGAAGAAGGAATATTTGTAGTTCCAGAAGGCGGATCAACATTTTATCACAATATGACGATGATTATGGATGGACACACAGGAGTTGAACACAACATTCCTGTTTCGCCTGTATATAAAGACGTTTTTGAATTGTGGGGAAATAGTAAAACTGGCTACACACCAACGTTAATTGTAAATTATGGTGGCGTAAATGGTGAGTTTTATTGGTATCAAAATACAAACGTTTGGGAAAATGAAAAGTTATTAAAATACACGCCAAGAGGAATTATTGATGCTCGCTCAAGACATCGCAGAATGTTGCCTGATGAAGAATACAAAAACGGACATATTTTAACTTCTGAAACCGTAAAAGCATTAGCAGATAAAGGTGTAAAAGTGAATTTAGGAGCGCACGGACAATTGCAAGGACTCGGCGCACACTGGGAACTTTGGATGATGAGTCAAGGTGGAATGTCGCCAATGGAAGCATTGAAAACAGCAACAATCAATCCGGCAGAATATATTGGCGCAGGAAACGATATTGGTTCATTAAAAGTTGGAAAATTGGCAGATTTAATCATTTTAGATAAAAATCCTTTAGATAATATCAGAAACACAGAAAGCATTACGCATACAATGATTAACGGACGTTTATATGATACAGAAACCATGAACGAGATTGGAAACGAAGCAAAAAAACGCTCTCAATTCTATTGGGAAAATAGCAAATACAATGCGGCATTTCCTTGGCATGAAGAATCTAAAAGTTTTTCAAGACTAGGTTGCGGTTGTCATTTGGGGCATCAATAATTTTGAAATTATAAATGTTGAATTATAAATTTTAAATGTAAAAATAACTACGGAACGTCATTACGAGGAGTTTGCGACGAAGTAATCTGTTTAATGTAAATTGAATGATTCAATAATTTAATGATTAAAATACCAAGCGTCACTTCGAGTAAAATTCTAGAAGAATTTTGTATCGAGAAGTACTTAGAAACTCAAAATGATAAATTTTAAATGTAAAATGTAAAAGTCATGTATTACGGCATTACGTGGAGCGACAGCAACGAAATAATCTGTTCAAATAAACAGATTGCCACAAGTTTTTTCAAAACTTTCGCAATGACGTTTCACATACAAGACAAAAAAACAAACCAACGAATTGACAAATTCACAAAAAACGAATAACAAAAACAACAAACCAACCAAAAAATAATGAAAAAACTAATCCTATTGCTACTCACCTTTTCCGCAATAAGTATCTCTGCACAAGAGTTTTCCATGGAAACGGTAAAAAATATGAAACCGCGTAATATTGGTCCTGGCGGAATGAGCGGACGCGTTACAGCAATTGATGTTGTCACAAATGATCCTGATGTTATGTACGTTGGAACAGCTTCTGGCGGACTTTGGAAATCTACTTCTGGCGGTATTAAATGGGAACCACTTTTCGATAAAGAAGTGACAGCTTCTGTTGGCGCAGTAGCGATTCAACAATCAAATCCGAGCGTAATTTGGGTTGGAACTGGAGAAGGAAATCCTAGAAATAGTCTAAATGGCGGTTACGGAATCTACAAAACTTTAGATGGCGGAAAAAACTGGAAAGCCATGGGATTGGAAAAAACGCGTCACATTCATCGTGTGATTATCGATCCTACAAATCCTAATATTGTATATGCGGCGGCAATTGGCTCACCTTGGGGAGAACATCCAGAACGCGGCGTTTATAAAACAACTGACGGCGGCGAAACTTGGAAACAAATATTATTCGCAAATAATAAAACTGGAGCGGCTGATTTAGTGATGGATCCAACAAATCCAAATAAATTGATTGCTGCAATGTGGGAACACAAACGTGATCCGTGGTTTTTCAAATCTGGTGGCGAAGGTTCTGGATTACACATTACACATGATGGCGGAAAAACATGGAAAAAATTGACTGATAAAGAAGGTTTGCCAAAAGGTGAATTGGGAAGAATCGGAATTGCAATCGCTCCAAGCAGTCCGAACATAATTTATGCGTTAATTGAAGCAAAAAAGAATGCTTTATATAAAAGTGTTGATGGCGGGTTTAAATGGACAAAAGTTAGCGACAAACCTGGCATTGGAAATCGTCCGTTTTACTATTCTGAAATTTATGTAGATCCACAAAACGAAAACAGATTGTACACAATTTTTACGTATGTAAATGTTTCTGATGATGGAGGAAATAACTTCCGACAATTAATGCCAGCCTACGGAGTAGACAATGGTGTGCATCCAGATCATCATGCGTGGTGGATTCATCCGACGAATGGAAAATTTATGATGGATGGAAATGATGGCGGAATGAACATTTCAAAAGATCGTGGAGAAACTTGGCGATTTATTGGGAATTTACCCGTTGCGCAATTCTATCATATTAATGTAGATAATGAATTTCCGTATAATGTGTATGGCGGAATGCAAGATAATGGTTCATGGCGCGGACCTGCATATGTGTGGAAAGATCAAGGGATTCGCAACTCCTATTGGCAAGAAATTTCGTTTGGTGACGGATTTGACGTTGTTCCAGATAAAGATGATTCTCGTTACGGTTGGTCTATGAGTCAACAAGGTTTTGTGTCTCGTTATGATTGGATTACAGGAAATAATTACACCGTGAAACCAACACATTCAGATGCTGATGTAAAGTTACGTTTCAACTGGAATGCCGCAATTAATATTGATCCTTTTGATAATAGCACACTCTATTTTGGAAGTCAGTTTGTACATAAAAGTACCGACAAAGGTTTGACATGGAACGTGATTTCGGGAGATTTGTCTACGAATGATCCTGAAAAATTGAAACAAGCAGAAAGTGGCGGATTAACCATGGATGCAACTGGTGCAGAAAATCATTGTACAGTTTTAGTCATTGAACCTTCTCCGTTGGAACGAAATATGTTGTGGGCAGCAACCGATGACGGACGCGTTCATATTACAAGAAATGGCGGACAAGAATGGACAGAAGTGACCAATGGATTGAAAGGTTTACCAAAAGGAAGTTGGATTGTACAAGTAAAAGCTTCCAACAAAAAGAAAGGTGAAGCATTGCTTATCGCGAATGATTACAGACGTTTCAATTACGAACCGTATGCATATAGAACTACAAATTACGGAACAACGTGGGAACGCATTGTTGATGCTTCAGATGTAGAAAGTTATACATTAGCTATTGTGGAAGATATTGAGAATAAGAATTTACTGTTTTTAGGAACAGATGATGGATTGTATATTTCGCTTGACGCTGGAACAAAATGGCAAAAATGGACTGCTGGATTCCCGACAGTTTCTACGAAAGATTTAGTGATTCAGCCACGTGAACACGATTTAGTGATTGGAACATTTGGTAGAGCCGCTTGGGTTTTAGACGATATTCGTCCGTTGCGTGCGATTGCTCGCGATAAAAATATTCTGACAAAAAATATTGCTTTGTTTGAACCGCCAACTGCGTATCAAGCGGCATATCAACAACCAACGGGAAGTCGTTTTGGTGGAGATGCCATTTATCATGGAGAAAATAAAAGAAGTGGCGCAATGATTTCCTATTATTTTAATAAGAAAGATGTGAAAGAAGATGAAAATGAAGTTGAAGTTGAAACTGAAATTGAAATTGAAACTGAAGCTGAAGAGAACGAACAAGAAGATACAGGAGTAAATTCCCAAAAAGAAGACGAGGAAAATGAAGAAAGAGAAATTACTTGGGATTCGTTAAAATTAGAGATTTATAATAATGGAAAATTAATTCGTACTTTAAAAAATAAAGTTCCAAAGGAAAATGGAATTCACAGAATGTTTTGGAGAATGGACGAAAAAGGAGTTGATAGACCTTCAAGAAGTATTCGTAAACGCAACCGTGAATCTGGCGGAATGGACGTAAAACCTGGAACATATCAATTGAAAATGACATATGGCGATCAAGTTTCTGAAACTACAATTAAAGTTGCGGGCGATCCAAGATTAGAAGTTTCTCAGAAAAATACTAATGAAACCTATGCAGCTGGAAAGAAAATTGAAAGCATGACACAAACTGCCGCAGACGCTGTGAAACAGTTGGTAGAAAGTAAGAATATCGCAAAAGAATATCAAGCTACACTTGGCAAATTAGACAAGAAAAAATACAAAGATGCTATTAAGGAATCGAAAAATATTGTGAAAAGAATTGATGAAGTTCTTGCATTGTATTTAGGGAAAGTTGACAAACGTCAAGGAATTACGCGAAATCCTGAAATTACTGTCATGCAACGAATTGGTTCGGCAAGTTGGTATGCTAATTCGCGCCAAGCTGGATTGACAGACACAGAACATCAATTGATGAAACATGCTGAAAATGAACTTAATGATGCATTAAACAAAACAAATACGTTCTTTAACGACGAATGGAAAACCTATCGTTCTATGATGGAACAGATTGATTTAAAACCATTTAAAGAAACTACATCATTCCAACTAAAAAATTAAAATCATGAAAAAACTAAGTTTATTATTTGTGCTTTCACTTTTCTTTATTTCCTGTGAAGATGATAAAAAGCAAGCTGACGACAAAGATATTGCCAAGAATGTAAAGGAATATTCCATTGAACAAATTATGGATAACGAACGTGTTTTTGGTGGAAGTTTTTCTTCTGATAAATCAAAGTTATTGATTACGAGTAACCGTTCTGGAATTTACAATATGTATACAGTTCCGACAAAAGGCGGCGATTATACGCCAATCACGGAATCGGATAGTACATCAATCTATTCTGTTTCTTTCTTTCCAGAAGACGATCGTATTTTATATAGAATGGACAATAATGGAGATGAGATTTTTCATTTGTACATAAAAAATATTGATGGAACTTCTACCGAATTAACTCCAAAAAAAGGTGCCAGAGCTTCTTTTTATAAATGGGCAAAAAACAAAAAAAGTTTCTACTATCAATCAAACGAACGTGACAGTCGTTATATGGATTTGTATGAAATAGATTTGAAAACATTCACTCCAAAACTTATTTATAAAAATGAAAAAGGTTATAATATTGAGAATATCTCTGATGATAAAAATTATTTAGCACTAAGCAAAAGTATCAACACAAATGATAGCGATTTATTTGTATATACAATAGCAACCAAAAAGTTTGCGAAAGTAAATACGCAACAAAGCGCAAATTCAGCAGAAGAATTTTCAAGTGACAATTCGGTTTTGTATTATACAACAGATGCAAATGCTGAATTTTCATATTTGATGAAGTACAATTTTGCAGACGAAAAACGTGAAATAGTACTTAAAAAATCATGGGATATCAACGGCAGCTATGTGACCGACAATGGAACTTATCGGGTTACCTACTCAAATGAAGATGCTAAAAATGCTATTGAAATAACAAACGCAAGCACAGGTGAAAAGATAGATTTACCCGATTTTAAAGATCAAAGCATTACCAATGTTGGTTTTTCTAGAGATGAGACTAAAATGCGTTTGTATGTTGGTGGTTCAAATACGCCATCCGACTTATATGTGTATGATTTAGCTTCTAAAGACTTACTAAAATTGACCAGTACGCTTAATAAAACTGTTGAACTTTCTGATTTGGTAACTGCAAAAGTGATTCGTTATAAATCGTTTGATGGTACAGTTATTCCTGCTATTTATTATGTACCGCATCAAGCTTCTGCAACCGAAAAAGTTCCTGCGTTGGTTTGGGTTCATGGTGGTCCAGGTGGGCAATCGACACAGTCTTTTAATCCATTAATTCAATATTTAACAAATCATGGATATGCTGTACTTGCTGTAAATAATAGAGGAAGTAGCGGTTACGGGAAAACGTTTTATAAAATGGACGATTTGAATCACGGAGAAGGTGATTTGCAAGATTGTGTTGAAGGTAAAAATTGGTTGGCTTCGCAAGATGAAATTGACGGCGACAAAATTGGAATTATTGGCGGATCATACGGCGGTTATATGACAATGGCGGCACTTACGTATGCGCCAGAAGAATTTGATGTTGGCGTTAATATTTTTGGTGTAACGAATTGGGTTCGTACGTTAAAAAATATTCCACCGTGGTGGGAATCGTTTAAAGATGCATTGTATTTAGAATTAGGAAATCCGCACACGGTAGATTCTGTTCGATTGAAAAGAATATCGCCACTTTTTCACACCGATAAAGTAACCAAGCCATTAATGGTTTTACAAGGTGCAAAAGATCCGAGAGTTTTGCAAATAGAGTCAGATGAAATTGTTGCAGGCGTTAAGAAAAATGGTGTTCCTGTGGAATATGTTTTGTTTGAAGATGAAGGACATGGTTTTGTAAAAAAGGAAAACCAGATTGAAGCAAATAGTCGAATTTTGAAGTTTTTAGATATGTATTTAAAGAAAGAAGAACCGTTTAAAAATTAAGCTGTTTAGGAACTTATTTTTAATCAGATACTATTTTGTTGTTTTTGTTTGATTATCTGCTTACCTTGTTAAATACAATAATTAAATAAATATCCAAAAATAATGAAAAAAGTAATATTAATTGCAGCTTCAGCACTGTTAGTGCTATCCGTAAGTTGTAAGAAAAAAGAAGATAAAAAAGATCCGACAAAAGCGGAAACAGAAACTGTAACAACGGAAGAGACTGAGACAAAGAAAATTACATTCTCTTTAGAACCAAAAAGTGATAGTAAAGTTTTTGGAAAAGTCGTATTTGCAGAAAAAGATGGGAAAGTAACCATGTCAGCTATTATGGAAGGTTTAGACGAAGGAAAACATGCAATTCACATTCATGAGAAAGCAGATTGTTCTTCCGCTGATGGAAAATCAACTGGTGGACATTGGAATCCGACAGCACAACCACATGGAAAATGGGGAGCAGCAGAAGGATATCACAAAGGCGACATTGGAAACTTTGAAGTAAAAGCGGATGGTCTTGGAACTATTACTTTTACTACTGATCAGTGGTGTATTGATTGTGATGATGAAAACAAAAATATTGTTGGAAAAGCAATTATTGTGCATCAAGGAACCGATGATTTTGTAACGCAACCAACTGGAGATGCAGGAGGACGCGTAAGTTGTGGCGGAATAATTCAATAAGAAATTAAAAAATAATGTATTTATAAAGCTACTTATTCCAAAGTAGCTTTATTTTTGCGTTTAATACCCAATAAATTTTAAAATAATTGATGCAAAATTTGAATTATATTTTATTTAGACAAAAAAAGAAAATATCAGCATAGCCTTAGTTACGCTTATATTTTATATTGAAGTATAAAGGAAATAGAAACAAATTTAATTGGTTATTTTGAAGTTGATTGGTATAATATTAGAGCAATCATGAACCCATCTTCCAAAGGTTGGATAAAAAAACTACTCCAAGATTATCGTGCGCTTCCTCAGAAGGAAAAGCAACATACGCTAGACGATTTTTATAACGATTTAAAATCGTGCGGATTTATTTATGGAACCAATTTTCGTACACTTTTTGATATGATTGACACCAACGATTTGTCACATGAAGAATTGTGTAAAGTCAATATGTTATTGTCGTTTCTGTTTATGCACGAACATTATCGTTCAGAAGAAAATTTTATTGATAGCGTCACAGGATTCTACAATATGGTGGCAGATTATAAGAGTTCTTTTCTTGAAGAATTGTTTATGGGAAAGAAAAAATCATACGATTTACTCGAAAGTATGCTTAATAAACGAATCGCGATTGACGACAACGTAATTACCAAAAAATTCAATTATTTCATTACCAATACTTTACTTTTTGTTGATATACTTGCTTATGAGAAGTATATCCAAACGGGCGAAGTTACTAATGTATATCTTCGAAATTTAGAAGCGTCGATTGAAGCCATTATTTTTGAAGCACTTGATTTAAAGAAAGTTAAAACGAAGTATGATACTAGTTTGATTAAATTGTTTGAAGCTTCTTTTCGTTTTGATAATAGAATTCGCTTGCAATACGATGATATTTTGCAATATATAACCAATCCGCTGACGAAACAGTATATTATTGATTTGGTATGTATGACTTTTTGGACAGATAAAACAATTGACGACCAAGAACGTGATTTATTGAATCGTTTAGGGAAAGACTTGAAAATTTCGAAGAAAATACTTTTAAAAGCAACCGATGATATTCACTTGTTTTACACCGAACATAGAGATGATATTGCTTTGTTAAAATCGCGCAATATGGTGAAGAGTTTTTATGAAAATTCTAGCAATATGGTGACAACATTAATCAATAGAAATAAAAAACGGTTGGCTTCGGAATTGTATGAAAGTAAGGAGTTGATGTCGTTACTTTCGCAATCTACCACACGATCGCTCACAGATGAAGAGCAAAAACGTGTGAAAGATCAGTTGTTAGATATTTTTAAAACTATTCCAAGTTTGGCAATTTTTATGTTGCCTGGCGGAATGTTATTGTTACCGATTGTCATTAAGTATATTCCAAAGATTTTACTTTCTAGTTTTGATGATAATCGGGTAGATGATGATTAGGTCGCTTTGCTTTAAGGTCGCTGCGCTCTTTTGTTGATTAGTTTTTTGTTGATTTGTACTGTGTGTTTGTGTTGAAAATAAACAAAACTTATCTAATTAGTGAATCAATATCGTTCTTGAATAAAGGAAAAATGTGCTTTGAAGAAGAAAATATTCAACTCGATTGAATAATATTTTTCTTTAAAAGTAAAAAGTAATAGTTTTATAGAAAATATTTCTTTCAATTCCACATTAGTAATACTACACTAAATATGAAAAATACAATACGATTATCATTCTTGATTCTAATTTTAATGAGTTGTGAAAGTAAAAAAAGTAACAACTCTCAAACTACTGATGATTCAAAAGTAATAATAGCAAAAATTATTATTGAAGATGATAACTTATTCGCTATAAATTCTGAAGGAATAAAAAAACAATTAACGTTCAATAAAAGTGATAAGAATCCTATACTATCAGAAGATTCTCAAAAAGTAATTTTTATACGTAGTGTTGAAGAAAGAAATCAATATACAAACTACAAAAGGTATAAATTAATGGAAGTAAATATTGAGAACTTATTAGAACGAACAATCACAGATAAAAAACCATATGCTGATGGTCTAGATAATAGTTATGAAATTCTCCATATTATCAATCCAACTATATCATTAGATACTAAATATATTTATTTCGTAACTGAAAAATATGCAACATCAAATCAATTAGTTAGAGTGAATTTAGAAAATGGAAAATGGAAAGAATTATTTGCCACAGAAAACTATGAACTCGTAAAAAAAGGTGCTTACAAAGGATTATTTTTGATTAGTAAGAGTGAAATCAGAGATAAAGGAAGAGCTATATACTTCATGATTTGTAATGAGGAAGGAAAAACTCTCAAGGACTTTAAGGATGAAGCTAGCTTCAATGACTTCAAAAATTCTATCAAATAACTCTCCTAGTTTACATAAATCAAGGAATTATTAGTGGATATTTATAAATCTCGACTGCATCTTTTTTTAATTTTGGAATATTCTTATTAATTTCGCTTTTTTCATTAATTAAAACAATCTCTTATGAAAAAACTGAACACAGTTTTATTAATTATTTTCATCTTTTCATGTATTCAATTGAACGCACAAAATTCGCAATCAAGATTTAGTGTTTTTAGTTATGGTGGAATTGGTTTTGCTAAAGTTGAAATCGACAATGAAGCGAATTACAATTTGAATGTAAATTCCGCAGAATTATTAGTTTATTACAGAATTGGAGATCGCCTTGGAATTGCTACTGGTCTTGGTTTTGATAATTTTTCTGGAAATGGATTCAATTCGACAGGGAGTTTTTATCATGAACGAAATTCCTTAAGAATCCCATTACTTGCCATGTATAATTTTAATGTGGCGGAGAAAGTGAGAATCTATGGGAATATTGGATTATATGGTCGAAATGTTTCATCTGAAGAATATGACGCCGCTAATATCATGACGATTGTAGGAACTTATGAAGGTTGGAATTTTGGGTTGCAGACTTCAATTGGACTCGCATACAATTTTGATGAAAATTATAGTATGGGATTCACTATCAATAACCAAGGTGATTTTACAAATATTGATAGCGTAACTACGAACATCAATACTGGCTCAAAAAATCAACAAAAAATAAAAGGAATGTATACTGCGGGACTTTCTTTTGGTTATAATTTCTAATAAAGTAGCCTTCGAGTGCCTCAGGCTGCTGCTTTACATAAATTAAATTACTTCGTAATTAAATAGCAATATTTAGTAGCCTGAGATTTCCTCGAAGGCTACTATGTTAGTTGAGTCAATAAAACAAATATGCTACGAAAAAAAATGATAATGAGTTGTTTTTTGGTGTTAGTGAACTGCTATTTTTGGACTCGCTTCGCTGCTAGATGTTAGGTCGCTTGCTCCTTTTGTTGTCTGTTTTTCGTTGATTCGGTTATTCGTTATTCGTTATTCGTTATTCGTTATTCGTTATTCGTTATTCGTTATTCGAAAAATACTTTTTTTTATTTGAAATTTAGCATTCAACATTTATAATTTAAAACTTAGTTCAGCCAATTTTTAAAATCTTTTACACGTTCTCGGCTTACGATGATTTCTTGTTCTTTGAAGTTGTTTAGTTTGATTTGTAATCGTGAGTTGGTGTAACTTATAATGTCTTTTATAAAAGTTTTATGTAAGATGAATTTACGATTGGCTCGATTGAATATTTGCCTTGGCAATACCGTTTCCAAATGTGATAACGAATAATCAATAGGAAAAGATTGATCGTTTTTTGTGTGAATGAATGTTGTGTTGTATTCGCTGTATAAACACACAATTTCTGCCAATTTGATGATTTTAATTTTTCGTCCAATTTTCACCGCAAAACTATCTTTTGTTACAGTTTCTTTTGAATATTGTACTAATTGCTGAATTTCTTCCATTCGATTTGGAATCGCTTGAAAATTTTTCACTTTGGCAATCCCTTCCGCTAATTTTTCGTTTGTAATTGGTTTTAGTAAATACGCAATACTTTTATAATCAAACGCTTGCAACGCATACATATCATACGCAGTTGTGAAAATGATATAACTTGTAATTGATACTTCTTTAAATATTTCAAAGACCAATCCGTCACCAAGTTGAATGTCTACAAAAAATACTTCAGGATGTTCGTTGTTTTTCAGCCAAGCAATTGATTGTCGTACAGAAGAAAGTTCTGCAACAACCTCAACTTCTGCGTCTGCAAGTTTTCTAGCCAATCTCCTACTCGATGGAATTTCATCTTCTATGATTAGTGCTTTCATGAATTTTCCAGATTTAAAAGTGGTAATTTAATGGTAAATAAAGTCGCGGTTTCTTCAATAATTACTTCTTTTTCGGTTAAAAAATGATACCGAGATTTAATATTTTCAATTCCTGTTCCTTTTGATACTTCGGTGAGTTTTTTAAGTCGTTTTGTATTCTGTACGATTAAATAATCGTCTTGGATTCTAATAGTAATTTTCAAAGGCATTTCATTAGAAACCTCATTGTGTTTTATGGTATTTTCAATGACTTGTTGCAATGCTAATGGAATGATAAAACAAATGAATTTAGTCTTTTCTGGTAACGTATAGTGAAATGCATCTTCATACCGATATTTCAACAGTTCTAAGTAATTTTTTGAGAATTTAAGCGCGCTTTCTAGTGAAACAACATCTTCATCTTCTTGTCGTAAAAAGTGCCTGTATATATCTCCTAACGATTCTGAGAAACGAACTGCTTTCTGCGGATTTTCTTCAATCAAAGAAGTTAACACATTTATATTATTAAACAAAAAATGCGGACTCAACTGACGACGAAGACTTTCATATTTTTCAGTTTGTTTCCCTATTTGTGCTTTGAATGCTTTTTGCTCAACAGAACGCTTCTGATTGAAATATAAAAATTGATAGAATAATACACAGAAAATAACATATAGACTATCAGCACCAATATATGTTAGTTCTCTTTTAAAATTAAAAATTTTCATTACAGCCTCATATTCACGATTAGATAATAATGTAATGAAGCTTAGTAATGGCATCGTAAATTGCATTATAATAAAAGTTCCCATAGTAGTCACTCCTAATAATGCAAAAAATGAAATCTTGTGTTCTAAAAGTTTATTAAAAAGTAATACCAAATGCCAACAAATAAAGGCAGTAATAATACTCCTTAAATAAAATACACTGATACCTTCAAAAGAAAAACCTCCAAATCTTGGGAAAAAGGGTATCAAGAAAATCATATACATTGCTGATAATCCTAATGCGTATAAAAACACTTTTTTATATACTGAAACTCTCTTCCATACGATTTTATCTTGGTTATTGAATTTAGTTTTGAATTTGTATTTCAGATAGTGAATAATGGAGAAAAATAAAGCAATCCCTGCGCCTACAACAGTATTTAATATTATTACATAACCTGCATGTGTAAAAGACAAATTCCCTTTTTTAATTAATAAAAGTATGACTACAGAGATTCCGGTAACAATAGCAGGTATTAAGATTGTAGAAAACAAGTACATTAAAGTTTTATTAGTGTTTCCTTTTTGTACCATCCAATTATCAATACTGTAGAATGTTAGTATTGTGAAAAATAAATATGGTCCTACAAACAAAGAAATTTCAATAAGATTTGATATTATTTTTTCCGTTGTCTCTCCCATCGCAGGGAATCCTATCATGGTAATTCCATAAATAAATATAACAATTAGTACCAATGATAAAGATAGTATCGTTTTTTTGAGTATTTGTACTATTGTTTTTGTGTTCATCATACTTGTTTTTAAAGTTCAAGTATAAAAGTCAATAAAACAAATATGCTACTAAAAAAAATGATAGTGAGCTGTTGTTTGGAGTTAGTGAACTGCTGTTTTTGGACTCGCTTTGTTCCTTTGTTGTTTGTTTTTCGTTGATTCGTTGATTCGTTGTTAATTTAAAATTTAGCATTCAACATTTATAATTTCAAAACTTAGTTCAGCCAATTTTTAAAGTCTTTTACGCGTTCTCGGCTTACGATGATTTCTTGTTCTTTAAAGTTGTTTAGTTTGATTTGTAATCGTGAGTTGGTGTAACTTATAATGTCTTTGATTGCGTTGATATTGATGTAAAATTTTCTGCTTACGCGATAGAATATTTCTGGAGATAATTCATCTTCTAACTGCTCTAAAGACGTTTCTAAGAGATAGTTTCTGCCTTCCGTGGTAAATACGTATGTGCCTTTGTTTTCGCTGTAAAAACACTCAATTTCGTCAATTGGAATCATTTTTAAATGTTGTCCGACTTTTATGGTATAGCGTTTCTTGTAAGTCCGTTCTATCGGGTTGATTAAGAGCTTTTTAATGTCGTCAAAGTTGAGTTGTACATTTTGTGTTTTTGGCGCGCGTGTTTTGTATTTTTCTACGGCAGTAATGAGTTCGTCTTCATCAATAGGTTTTAGTAAATAATCAATACTATTCAGTTTGAACGCTTGCAATGCATATTCATCATACGCAGTAGTAAAGATGATTGCTGATGTGATATCAATGACTTCAAATATTTCGAAAGACAATCCGTCAGAAAGTTGAATGTCCAAAAAGATTAAATCTGGATGCGGATTGTTCTGAAACCATTCTACTGATTCTGCTACCGAATGCAACATGACTTCTACTTTCATGTCTTCTGCTTCAAGCATTCGATTCAGTCTTCGTGCAGATGGTTTTTCGTCTTCTATGATGATTACTTTCATTGTTGATTAATTGTTAGTTGTTAGTTGTTAGTTGTTAGTTGTTAGAAAGAAGCAATTTTACATTTAAAATTCAACATTTAGCATTTATAATTTCTTTTCACTTTTCGTTATTCGTTATTCGTTATTCGTTATTCGTTATTCGTTATTCGTTATTCGTTATTCAAAAAAAAACTTTTACATTTAAAATTCAACATTTAGCATTTAGCATTTAAAATTTCTTTTAACTTCTCACTTTTAACTCTTCACTTTTAACTTTTAACTTTTAACTTTTAACTTTCAAAACTATTCCCAATTGCGTTCGTCTTTAGACATGTACTCCTTTATTTTTCGCTCTTCCCAATTTTTTCCAAACATGAAGTTAGATCCAAAAGTGCCTAGTGCATGAAACGCAACTCCAATTCCCCAAAAGAATGCTGTAGAAAAGTGTCCAAATTGCCAGAAACTTTCTCCATTGTCTAAGTTTAATCCAATCATTGTTAATATGAATACATTGACGATAATATAAGAAGCGAAATGTCCATAGAAACCTTTGATTTTGTCTACTTTTTTTTGTGCTTGTATATACCGTTCTTCTTCTGCGTAATTTTTAAAGTTTGCTGCTGTTTTATTTGATGATAATCTTTCCATGATGTGTTATTTTTTTAAACTATTTCCAATTACGAGTATCCTTATTCATATATTCTTTCATTTTTCGCTCTTCCCATTTTTGACCAAATATACTTATGAATGTAAAAACATTGACAGCATGAATGGTTAATCCAAGTCCCCAAATAATCCATAATGTGTATATTTCTCCGTCTGAAAGTGCATTTCCTATTGTAAAACCGTCTTGTACACGTTCGTAAATCGTGCGTATAGTAAAGATGGAATTTATCAATATGTATACAGCTAAGTGTGTATAAAAACCACGAAGTGATTCCATTTTTTTCTTAGCGCGCACATACGCTTCATTCTCTATTTGTATGTTATCTGTATTTCTTCTAGCATCTTCCATTAGTTCCATTAGTTCCATTTTTTACGTTCATCTTGTTCCATATATTCTCTGATTTTACGCTCTTCCCAATTTCTTCCGAAACGTCCATCTTCAAAATATACGCTCATTGCATGGAAAGTTAATCCAATTCCCCAACCAAACATCGGAAACCAAAACCAATGGAATTCTGGACTTGTTGTTAAGTTAATAAATATTAAAAATGGAATTACTAGACAGTATGATACTAAATTATAATAAAATTCTTTTAATTTCTCTACATGTTTTCTTGCTTTGATATATTCATCATTCAAACCTCTCTCGCCTGAACCTATAGTTTTGTTTCTCATGATTTCTATTTGTTTTGTGAGCATCGGAATTGATACTTGAAAGTCCGATGCTGTTTTGTTAATGTATACTTCACGTTCTGTAAGCAAGTCATATCGTTGTGTGATATTGTTTAATCCTACGCCGCTACTCTTTTTTACAATTTGTTTTTCTTGAAGATTATTTTGTACAATTAAATTTCCTCCATCTTCATATATTTTTATATGCAACGGTTTTGACGGCGTTACCATATTGTGCTTTACTGCATTTTCTAGTAATAATTGCAATGCTAATGGGACAACTTTACTTTCTGGATTGCTTGCTGCGTCAGGAATTTCAAAAATGATACTATCTTCAAAGCGCATTTTTAATATGCCCATGTACGTTTTTGCAAACTTAAATTCTTCATCAACGGTAACTAATTCTTTATTTTTCTGTTCTAATACATATCGATATACTTTGGAAAGTCCTGATGTGAATTTTTGCGCCTGACGCGGATTTTCATCAATTAAAGAACTTAATACATTTAAACTGTTGAATAAAAAATGTGGATCTAATTGATTTTTTAAAGCATCAAACTGTGCCGAAGCTGTTCCTGCGATGATTTTCTGTTCGGTAACTTTCTTTTTTTGCAATTCTTTGTAAAAGTATAATGCGTGAAAGAATAAAGAGAAAAAGAACGTAATTAGAAGCGCATTTATGTAAGATCCCATACTTTCTTCCTTAATAAAGACAGTATATGTTTTTCCGTTTATTGCCATTACATGAACCATTCGCACTAAAAAAAAGGTGAACATTGTAATAGCTACAGAAGTTACAATTCCAATAAGCAAGCGATACTTTTTTATTGATCCTGTCCAAATCACACCGCTATTCATGTAATTAAAGAAATAGGAATTCACCAAACTAATTGGAATGGCATACATGCAATAGTATGCATAGCTTATCAGCATTCTTTGGTCAAAGTTGATGACTTTTCCCGAACTATATCTGAATATTAAATCTACCGCTAATAATAGCATGGCGATGATAGCTCCGAAAAATACTATTCTGCTAAATTCTTTCATGGTGTTTGTTTAAGTGCGCTTTCGCTCAAATATACTAAGGATTTTTATACGATGCTTTTACTTTTTGCAATCTTCTGCCAATTTTGTTGCACGCTCTTTTCCCCAACTTGGATGAAATGCAGTTTCAGGTTTGTCGGTTTCAAAAAGTGTTTTTGCTTTTTCAAATGCTACACAAAATACTGCGGTGTCTTGTTTAAAATAGCGTGCGCTTTCAATGTCCCATTCTGCTTTGCATAATACAACTCTTGGATTGTTTTTGTCAATTGCCAACGCTTTTCCGTAAATTTCACTGACTTTTGGTCCGTATTGCATTCCGTATGTAGCGCCATCATAAGCAACCCAAACCGTATATAACATGGCTTGCAAAATCATGAGTTCTGGATTGTTTGGCGAAATACTTGTTGCATGATCCAATTGTAATTGTGCTTTGTCTAATTGTAATGTTAGTTGATTTTTATCTTTAATTCCAAAACCTCCTGTAATATTAATTTGTGCTGCGTAATATGATGGCAACCATTCTGTTGGTGCAGCTTCTGAGATACGCTCAAATAAATTTGACGCTTCACTCCTTTTGTTTTGTTCTAATAAAGAAAATGCTTTTTGCATTCCTTTTTCATATTTCGTTTGCCCGTTTACAGTCATTCCTATGAAGACTAAACTTAAAATTAATGCTACTTTTTTCATTGTTGTCTTTTTTAATTGTTTAATTAGTTGCTAGTGTTTGAATGGTTTCTCAGATAATTGAAAAAACATAATTGACGATAATAAATGCGATACTGATCATTTTTTGATTGTTTTGATTGATGATTCAAATATCTTATAAATGACCTTCTCGTGAAAAAAGAAACTACTGAATTGTATTTTTTTTAGGATGAATTGTTATTTTGGACGCGCTTCGCTTTTGGAAACGGCTTCGCCTTTAGTATCGCTGTCGCTTTTGGACACGCTTCACTTCGACAAGCTCAGTGTAAACGCTTTTGGTATTTTGGTATGTGAATTAGTTACAAAGCAGATAAACTTATAAACCCTTCAACTTATAAACTACTTTTTGCTTTTCCCAAGTAAATCTTGAAAAATAGTCGCAAATTTTACGGTAAATAAGTCTGTAAGTTCTGTTGCAAGAGTGATAGAAGCAATATCATTTAGTACCTTTTTCTTTATTTCTGGCGGTAAATCCTTTTGAATCCGCATTTCCTTAAATGGATTCTTCTTCATTGCTCAAGTTTTTTGTATTCTTCTACAATTCTGATTCTAGCTCTTTTTAAGCGCATTTTCACAGCACTTTCTCCGATGCTTAAAATTTTTTGCAACTCTTTTACTGAAGTATCATCTTGATATTTTAAAAGTAAGATAGATTTATCTTCCGGCTCAATTTGGTCAAGTGCTGTTTCTAGTTTTGATACTTTTAGTTCAAATAACTCTTCTTCATTAATATCTTCCATATGAGACAAATAATAATCATGATTATCCATAGAATCTGAAGCATCATTCATTTTTCGAGCCTTGTCTCTGTTTACATAATTAACACAAAAATTATAGGTAAAAGAATATAACCATGTCGAGAATTTCGACGTGCCTTTAAATGTATTCAGTTTGATAAATAACTTTAGGAAAACATCTTGAGTTAAATCTTTTGCTTCTTCTTCATTTCGGGCAAAACTATAGCATTTGTTATAGACTTTTTTACCATAACGATCATACAATGTACTATAAAGCAGCGTGTTATTCGTAGCTACTATTTGAGCCACCAAATCCTCATCCGAAAACTTTTTAGAGCTACCTAAAAGGTTTTTAGTCGTATTCACAGTAACTAAAAATAATCTATTTAAAAAACCCATGTAACTTTTGGAGGATGAAAAAATATTTAAAGGTTTAAAGGTAGAGAATAAAGTACAGTAATAAATTATTCTTTTCTAATTACTTTATGAATAGTCTTTAAAGCCTTTTTTACGTGTTTCGAAAGAGAGCAAAATAATCACACTATAATGTGACTTGTTGTACATTTAGGTGTCTCAGAATTAAAATAAAAAGTTAATAAAATGAAGTTCAACCCCTTTTCTAGACAAGCGATTTCTAAAGAAATTAAACATCCAGTGTATAATGAAGTGAGTAAAGAGATAGATGCTTATTTAAATTTTGCATTTAAAGCCAATTATGTTGCGCTAAAATCAACGGGGAAGTTAGAAAAATTCATTGATGACTCAGAAGTTATTTATAATGATGCATTTCAAATGCTACAAGATATTAACCACAAGTCCAATACGTACCTGAATGATGACGATAAAATGACAAATTATATGAACTTAGCGCTTTCATTAGTCTTTCAAGATATCAATAAAAAATTCTACGTCAACAAGCACCAATAAAAGAATTCCTCTTTCAAATACCACTATCTAATAAATAATTTAGATAGAAAACAACTTTTCGTCAAATTGCCTTTATGGCTTTAGCAAAGCCGAACTTTCTACTAATTTTCTTTGTACTAATAACTGCCAAAATTACAGCAGCCGCAGATGTAGCAGTAGAAATAAGTTATTGATTATATAAATTCGTTTACTATTTTTGTATTTATTAGGGCGATAATTAATAGGTAAACTCGCCTCATAATAATTAACTATTTGATGTGACTTTCTAATATTTAACGTGTCTCAAATACTTAAAACTTATAGTAAAAAAATGGAATATTTAATTGTTGGTATCCTAGTAGTATTGTCTGGCTGTTTTAGCGGACTTACACTTGGTTTTTTTAGTTTGAATGTAACTGCGCTTGAAAGAAAAATAAAATTAGGAGACAAAAGAGCTATAAAAGTGTATCCAATTCGAAAAAGAGGAAACCTTTTATTGTGCACACTTCTTATTGGTAACGTTGCTGTAAACTCAGCGGCTGCCATATTTTTAGGCGAAATTGCAAGTGGTTTAGTTGCTGGTGTTATTTCCACAGTACTAATTGTAATATTTGGCGAAATTTTGCCACAAGCTTTCTTTTCAAGATTTGCACTTACGCTTGGCGCGAAAACAGTTTGGTTAGTGAAAATATTTATATTTATTATGTATCCTCTTGCATATCCATTATCACTTGTTCTAGATAAATTATTAGGAGAAGAGTTACAAACCATTTGGAGCAAACGTGAAATTAAAGAAATTATAAAACATCACGAAAATAATGAAGCATCAGATATTGATGAAGATGAAGAGCGTATTATGATTGGTGCCTTATCTTTTTCTGAAGTACTAGTTAAAAAAATAATGACACCAAAACCTGTACTTTTCAAGCTTGAAAAAACGCAGGTTTTAGATAAAACTACACTTATTGAAATTAGAAATAAAGGATTTACACGAATTCCTATATACGAAATAGGTGAAGACAACTTAGTAGGAGTTCTCTATTCAAAAGACCTAATTGGCTTGTTTGAAGAAAACAAAACAGTAGCGGATTTTATTAGTAAAACCAAACCAATTTTCGCAAAAGATACCATGCGTTTAGATACGTTAATGAATCGTTTTATTGATAAAAAAGTGCATATCGCCTTTGTACATGACGAGTATAGTACTTTTATTGGTATTGTAACGCTGGAGGATATAATTGAAGAAATTTTGAAAGTAGAAATTGTCGATGAAGTAGATTTTGCTACCGATATGCAACATTTCGCTCTAGAACAAACGAAGCGTACTATTTTAGAATCTTAAATACTAAAAATAATCCTGTACAGGAACAAAAATATATTTATTAAAAAACATAACTAATAGTAAAAAAATGAAAACACTTTATACCGTAAACATCTCAAAATTCTCAACAATTGAAGAACTTCCTAACGCTTGGACTGATCGGAATTATATAGAGCTTTTAGAGGAAATGGATTATGGGGATAGTTCCACTATTGATCCTGCAGAATTAAGAGAAATGTGTATGATGGCTATTACCGATAATGAGCCAAATGAAGCTGCAAAAATTTTGTTAGATTATATTTTTAAAGATGAACTAAACGATGGTCAAAAGGAAAATCTTTCTCATGAAATGATCGATGAAAAACTCTGGGAACAATATGCCGAATTATCAATGCATGAAGCATTTTTTAATGTTGGACAACTTCTGTATCAATCATACAATGGAAAATTTCCGCATCCAGAAGCCGTACGTTTTCAAGCATCAATTGAAGCAAAAAATTCGCATGATTTAGAAATTTTTGAAGATCAAGACGAAGCTACAATTCTGAGACTACTTACGAAAGGAATGCCCGAAAACACACTTATCAACAGACTTTTTAAAGATGAGATAGAAGGCGAAGAATTTTCAGAAGCAAAGAATATTATTTGGCAACTCAAAAAAATGGGTGCTGAAGGAAACAGTCTCACTTTTGAAATAATTTCGTCATTATACTGGTTTCACGACTT
Organism: Kordia antarctica; assembly: GCF_009901525.1. Classification (NCBI taxonomy): domain Bacteria; kingdom Pseudomonadati; phylum Bacteroidota; class Flavobacteriia; order Flavobacteriales; family Flavobacteriaceae; genus Kordia; species Kordia antarctica. The sequence continues at coordinate 5,239,457 of NZ_CP019288.1, read as the reverse complement.
AAAATATATAGAATCATTTGAAGGTACAACACATCCAGATGAAGACGAACCTGTAGAAGATTAAAACCACATACTAAATAATTAGAGATAAATGACTTTACCCATACTATTAATAATCCTAGGTTTTATATTCCTTATAAAAGGTGCCAACTGGATGATTAATGGATCTACTTTATTAGCCAAAAAATATAACATTTCAGACCTAGTTATTGGTCTTACTATAGTTGCTTTTGGTACTTCGGCTCCAGAATTAGTGGTAAATATTATCGCTTCTTCTGAGGCGCATTCAGATATTGTTTTGGGCAATGTGATAGGAAGTAATAATTTTAATTTATTTGTGATTTTAGGTATTGTAGGACTCATTTATCCTATTGCAGTACAATCAACAATGGTTAAAAATGAAATTCCTATTTCATTACTCGCTGCGGTAATTTTTTTGCTACTTTCCACTAATTTTTATTCAGGAAGTAACGGAATTTCTAGAATAGATGGCTTGCTATTACTCAGCTTATTCGCAGGTTTTCTTTTTTACATCTACAAACAGATGACGAAGGAAAAAGTACAAAGTGAAGTCGTTGTGAGTTCAACTTCAAATAAAAAGATATGGTTGCTGATTTGCATTGGTCTTTTAGCGTTAATTATAGGTGGTAAATTGGTTGTAGATAATGCAGTAGAGCTTGCTACATCATTAGGCGTAAGCCAAAAAATGATTGGACTTACAATTATTGCAGCTGGAACTTCTTTACCTGAATTAGTGACTTCTGTAGTTGCAGCTTTTAAAAAGAATAGTGATATCGCAATTGGAAATATTATTGGCTCAAATATTTTTAATATTTTATTAGTTTTAGCTATTAGCAGTATTATTCATCCAATAGATTACAATACAAATTTTAATCCGTCATTGTATTTTTTAATCGGTGGAACTTTATTTTTATTAGTAGCAATGTTTACGGGCAAAAAATTAAAACTTGACCGATGGGAAGCTGCTATATTGTTATTCGCTTTTGTTTTATTTACTGTTTATGTAATTTCAAAAGAGATAAACTAGTACGTCTCTGCATTAATTTTTATCTTTAAGCATATTCAATAACATTGAAAACCAAAATGGAGGAATTTTATAACATACTACAACATCCAGTTTTTGTAAAATTAGCTTCTATATTTATACTTTTTGTTGTCATCTATTTTGCGGTTCGTGTGCTAAAAAACGGAGCTGTCAAATTAGTCAATGACAATGAAACTAAGTATAAATTTAGAAAGTTGGTATCTTTTCTTGGATATATAGCTTTCTTTATTGGATTGATGTTTATTTTCAACACCAAATTCTCAGGTATTGGAACAGCTCTTGGAGTTGCTGGCGCCGGAATTGCTTTTGCGCTTCAAGAAGTCATTGTCAGCGTTGCTGGTTATATAACTATTTTTACTGGACGCTTTTTTAAAGTAGGAGATAGAATAAAACTAGGAAGCGTTAAAGGAGATGTGATTGATATTGGATTGCTCAGAACAACATTAATGGAAATTGGCGATTGGGTAAATGGCGATCTTTACAATGGGAAAATGGTACGTGTAGCAAATAGTTTTGTTTTCAAAGATCCTGTTTATAATTATTCAGGCGATTTTCCTTTTTTGTGGGATGAACTAATTGTGCCCGTAAAAACGAATAGTGATTTTAAGTATACCAAAGAATTATTTGAAAACATACTAAAAGAAGAATTGGGCGATTTTGCAAATAATTCGCAAGCCGCTTGGGATAAAATGATTGGTGAATACAATATTGAAAATGCGAAAGTGCAACCAATGGTAACGATGTTGTTTAATGAAAACTGGATTACATTCACATTACGATATGTTGTAGACTTTAAATCGAGACGCATTACAAAATCTAACTTATCTGAAAAAATATTATCTGCAATTAATGCTTCAAATGGTAAAGTAGAAGTTGCTTCAGCGGCAATAGAAATTACAGCATTCCCAAAAAATAGTACACCAAACTAATGAAATTAAGCCTTATAACCTTACTAGCCTCTTCGTCTACTTCTATAGATGCAATTATTACGCTCGTATCTATTTTAGCTATTGTAGTTATTATTTTTAGTGTCGTATTGCGTGCAGTGAATCAGACGTATATTATTGGATATATATTTACAGGAATATTATTAGGACAACACGGTATTGGCGTTGTAAAGGATGAAGAATCTATATTTCTTTTGGGCGAATTGGGTATTATATTACTTCTCTTCTTTATTGGAATGGAAATTAATTTAGTAGACTTTGTAAAACGATGGAAAGTAGCCGTTGTCGGGACATTGGCTCAAATAAGTCTTAGTGTATTAATTGTTGTTATTATCGGACACTTTATAGACTGGAATTTTGCACGTTCTGTAGTAGTTGGTTTTGTAATTGCTTTGAGTAGTTCGGCAGTCGTTATTAAATTATTACAAGACAAAAAACTAATAAATAAAAGAGTTGGTAAGAATGTTTTGAGTATTCTGCTAGCGCAAGATGTCGCATTAGTGCCACTACTTATTATTATATCTCAACTAGGCGGAAAAGAACAATCGATGCAAAGTCTTGTGTTAATGATTGTAGGTGCCGTTATTATTGTTTCAGTACTTATTTATATTTACATCAAAGGTACATTACACATCCCATTTGCAAAAAGAATTGATAGAGACCACGAATTGCAGGTTTTTATGGCAATCTTTTTATGTTTTGGAGGCGCATTATTCACATTACTTTTTGGACTTTCCGGCGCATTAGGAGCATTTGTTGGCGGAATGATTATTAACTCCGTGAAAGAAACTGGCTGGATTCATGACACACTACATTCCTTTAGAGTCCTATTTGTATCTTTCTTTTTTATAAGTGTTGGACTCCAAATAGATCTTGATTTCTTGCAACATAACTTAGGAATTATTTTAATAGTATTACTCGTGGTTTATATGACAAACCACTTCTTAAATACGATTATCTTGCGTATGTTTTCTTCTAATTGGAGAGAAGCATTTTTAGGAGGCGCATTATTAGCACAAATAGGAGAATTAAGCTTCTTATTAAGTTCAACGGCATTAAGCTTAGGTATCATTCAAGAATTTGCTTATAAATTTACCATAAGTCTTATTTCACTCACACTGATAATTAGTCCGTTTTGGATTGGACTCACAGAAAAACTCATTGACATTAGCGCAAAAAGAAAGCTGACTCGATTAAAGCGGCAGCATACACTTTCGCAAAAATAAAAGAGATACATTCTAGTGTAAATCATACCAATTTTTTCGCATTAAATATTTCTATTTCAAGTTTAATTATAAATTTGTATCAGTGAAAAAAAACTTATCACGTAAACTTTCGTTGAGAGGAAATATTAAAATAATAGTACAAATGTGACCGAGTAATTATTTTGGTGTCTATATTTGTAGTTAATACCAATTAAATCTTAAAATGATTGATACTAAATTAAAATTATATTTTTTTTAGATGAAATAGAAAATCTAAGCATAGCATTAGTTACGGTTCTATTTTATATTGAAATACTTGTGCTGAGCGCAGTCGAAGTATAAAGGAAATAGAAATGAATTTCATCGGTCATTTTGAAGTTTATTTGGTATAATTTAAACAACAAATCTCAAGGAAGTAAAACATAGTAGGCGCACTTGCTTATTTATTCATAATCAACTGAATAAATCTAGTATTGGCACTAGTTTCTTTTGGTTAATTTCTTAAGAAATACTAGTTTACTTTATTAAATAATCTTTTCCTATAACAAAAAAATAAAATATAAATTTATGAAAATTGTAGTTCTATCACAAAATCCAAATCTGTATTCAACGAAGCGAATTGTAGAAGCTGGCAAGAAAAAAGGTCATGAAATGTTAATTATTGATCATACTAAATGTAACCTAGTTATTGAAAAGAAAAATCCAACAATAATATACAAAGGAAAGCAAATTACTGGTGTTGATGGTATCATTCCAAGAATTGGTGCTTCCGTTACTTTTTATGGAACTGCGGTAGTACGTCAATTTGAAATGATGAAAGTCTTTTCAGCTACAGAATCTCAGGCATTGGTAAGATCTCGTGATAAACTTAGAAGTCTTCAAATTTTATCTAGAGCAGGTTTAGGATTACCAAAAACTGTATTTAGTAATTATTCAAAAGATGTGAGCCAAATTGTAGAAGCAGCTGGTGGCGCGCCATTAGTAATAAAATTACTAGAAGGAACGCAAGGATTAGGTGTGGTATTGGCAGATAATAAAAACTCTGCCGAATCAATATTAGAAGCATTCAATGGTTTGAAAGCTAGAGTAATTGCACAAGAATTCATAAAAGAAGCTGGCGGAGCAGATATTAGAATATTTATTGTTGATGGCGTCGTAGTTGGTGCGATGAAAAGACAAGGTAAAGAAGGAGAATTTAGATCAAATCTTCACAGAGGTGGAAGTGCAAACATTGTACAATTAACCGATGAAGAAGAAAATGCAGCGCTCAAAGCAGCGAAAGCTATGGGACTTGGTGTTGCAGGAGTTGATTTATTACAATCATCACGTGGACCACTTATTCTTGAAGTAAACTCATCGCCTGGATTAGAAGGTATTGAAACTGCAACAGGTAAAGATATTGCCAATTTTATTATTAAATATGTTGAAAGAAATGCTTGATAATACTATTGAAATATTAGGCAACGCAGTTTCTAAAGGAAAAGGCATACAATTAAATCTGGATATTGCAACACTTCACACAAGAACCAAAATTGAAGTTCCAGTCATTATTGAGCGCGCCAAAAAAGATGGTCCGTGTATGTTAATCACAGGAGGAATTCACGGTGATGAATTTAATGGTATTGAAATTGTACGCCAAATTATTTCTAAAGGCTATAACAAGCCTACTTGCGGAACTATTATTTGTATTCCTGTGGTTAATATTTTTGGGTTTTTAAATCAATCAAGAGAATTTCCTGATGGTAGAGACCTCAACAGAGTTTTTCCTGGTAATGAGAGAGGTTCACTTGCCAGTAGATTTGCCTATCATTTAATGACCGAAATAGTTCCACATATTGACTATTGTATTGACTTTCATACTGGTGGAAGAGAACGTTTCAATGCTCCACAAATACGAATCAGTGAAGATGCTGAAACCAGTAAACTTGCTGAAATATTTGAAGCACCATTTATTTTAAAATCTAAAAACAGAGAAAAATCCTTTAGAGATTCTTGTGTGAAACAAGGCAAGAAAGTATTGCTTTTTGAAGGAGGAAAATCGTTGTCACTGAATAATGAAGTTACAGACATTGGAGTTTCTGGCGCCCTAAAAGTAATGCAGCATCTTGGTATTAGAAATTTTACAAAAGAACTCAAAAATTATAAAAATAAAACGAAAATGCAACCTACCGTAGTTGAAAAGTCGTCTTGGGTTCGTGCCAGATATTCTGGTATGTATCATCCTATTGCACAAACAGGAGCTTATGTTGAAAAAGGAGCAATTATTGGAAGTATTTCTGGTCCTTACGGTGATTTTGAAAAGCAAATTAAGGCTCCTAACGCCGGGTATATCATTTGTACTAACCAAGCACCAATTGTAAATCAAGGTGACGCATTGATACATTTAACGAAGTGAGATTAACCTAAGTCTTTGTTCTTTTGTCTTTTGTCTTTGTTCTTTTGTCTTTTGTCTTTGTTCTTTTGTCTTTTATAATTATTAGAATAAAAAAGTGACTCTTATTAATTTTTTGTGTCAGAATGTAAATTAAACCATGAAACCATGAAAAAAATAAAAGTAGTATCGTTTTTCCTTGTAGCTTTCTTATTTTGTAGTTATACAGCTGTAGCTCAGGAAGAGGAAGAAGACGTATTAACAATTACTGGAACGTTTACAGGAATGGAAAAAGGAATGTTTGCATTTACTTTTAAAGATGTAGACGGAGAAGAAAGTACCATTGACTTTGATAAGATTTCACCAGAAGCCAAACAACTGTTTGATCTGACAAATAAAGAAATGATTGGGTCAAAATTTGTAGTAACGTATTCTAACGTTAATGAAGAAGAAGAAGGTGCCGATGGAGAAATTGAGTATGTCAGTGTAAAAACAATTTTGACACTGAAGAAATTGTAATTCCATTGATTTGAATAGAATAGAATAGAATAGAATAGAATAGAAAAAGTCGCTTGTTTAGAGTTCTAAACAAGCGACTTTTTTTTTACACAACCTTCGTTAATATGAGAATCTAAAAATTACATATTAATAAAATTACTCACAATAATCTCCTTCACAAGACACATCATCAGTTTTTGGAGGCGTCATAAAATCTTCTTCATATTTTCCTTCTAAAACATCTTTAATAGTTGATTTTTTAACTAGGAATATGATATCGTTTAAATTAAATTTCACTCGATCTTCCATTTCTATATCAACTTCAGAAAATGAAATGACATCACTTTCTTTAAAGCCATCTTTATACATCGTAGCAATAGCTTTTATCATTTCAGGTGATAGATAATCTTCAAAATCAATAGTTACTTTTTTCATTGTAAATTCCTTTTAATTTAAAATCAAGACACCAAACGTGCTAAAAAGTCACTTTTTTTTTATAAAAAATAAAAAGGCTCTCTAAAAAGCACAGTTTACAACCACTTTTTTCGTTTAAAATAGATCAACATTCCAATTGCTATAACAATCATAACTCCCCACATTATAAAATAACTGTATTTGTATTTTAGTTCAGGAACAACGTCAAAATTAGTCCCGTAAATACCAGCAATAAAAGTTAACGGAATAAAAATAACGGAAAATACCGTAAGGAATTTCATTACATCATTCAGCTTAGAGCTAATAGTCGTATGATAAATATTTAATTGGTCTGAAAGTATTTCTCGGTAACTATCGGAAGATTCTACTGCTTGATTTATGTTCCCAACGAGTTCTTTAAAATGCACCAAACTTGATTCATTTATAAATTCAGAATCTAACTTTGAAAGTGCCAAAATCATTTCTTGCGCAGGATTGATATTTTTTCGTAAAAAGTTCAATTCTTTTTTTAACAAATTGATTTGGTCTAACGTTTCTTTACTTGGATTTTCTAATAATTTCCCTTCAATTGCCTCAATTTTTTCTCCTAAGTTGCTTATAATATAAATGTAGTTATCAATTACAATATCCAATAGCGCATACATCAGGTAATCTACTCCTGATTTACGAATACGTCTTTTTGCGTTTTTAATACGTTCTCGAACAGGATCAAAAACATCTCCATCACGTTCTTGAAAAGAGATTAATACCGTTTTCATTATTATAATGCTTAAATTTTCAACAGAAATCAATCCTGTTTCTTCATTCATTTGCATCATTTTTATCGACACAAGCACGCAATTATCATAATCATGTACTTTTGGGCGAGAATGCGTATCCATTACATCGGCAAGTACCAAATGATCCAATTCAAACGACAATGCAATATTCCGCATTGCCTCTGCATTATGCAATCCGTCAATATTAAACCAAGTTACAGATTCTTTGTCTTTGTACTTTATAGCTTCTTTAGTTTTTGAAATGCTAACTTCTTCAAATTGATCTGAATCAAAATCTATAACACGTAATCGTACATTCTTTATCTTTTTGTCACCTCTAAAGAACAATTCATCTGGAGCTCTTCCTATTTCATCTTTACTTTTTCTTGTAAATCTTCCCATTGTTCTATTTATTTACACTCTTTTCTTTAATATTATAGATTGTATGCGTTGGAAAAGCAAAATCTAATCCTGCTGCTTCAAAACGTGTCAATATTTCAAGATTCATTTTATTTTGTGCAAGCGGTATATCTGCTTCTTTTCTAATGTAATAAATAAATAACACTACAAGCGAGAAGTCGGCAAAATTTTCAAAAAACACCACCGGAAGTTCCGTAACAATTTCTTGATTATCTGCATTGATTTGTTTTAAAATCTCCATTGCTTCCTGCATTTTATCAGAACTTGTATCATACGTCAAACCCAATCGTAACATTATTTTTCGAGTCGGTTCTAACGCTACATTCTCTACACTATTATTAATAAACATAGAGTTTGGTATTGTTACTAACGAACCTGATAATGTTCTAATTCGGGAGCTACGGATTCCAATTTCTTCTACTTTTCCATCAAATCCATCTATTTTTATACGATCATCAATTTTGAAAGGTTTATCGGTAAAAACAGAAATACCTCCAAAAATATTTTGAAGATAATCTTTGGCTGCCAACGCAAATGCCAATCCGCCAATTCCTAATCCAGCAATTAATCCTGCTAAGTTATATCCGATAGAATTGAACGCTATAATAATTCCAATAATCCAAATTGTAACTGAGATTACTTTCGTTACAATAGGCAATAATTGTTTTTTAGACCTGCTTTCCGATACTTCAATAGCTGGTTCCATATATTCTTCAACCAACGCGTTTACAAAACGGGCAATAAACCAAGTAATGCAGACGATAATCAATACTACATTTGTATTTGATACAAAAGTCGCAACCTCTGTAGTCATGTTTAATTGTTGCATTCCAAGATAAAATCCAAGAACTGTAATGGCAAAAATTACGGGTTTTTCTAGTGTATCAATTAGTACATCGTCTAATTTTGATTTTGTTTTACTAGTCAATCCCTTAGCTATTAGCTTAAATATAAAATACACCAATTTAGCAACAATAATTCCTCCAGCTATATATGCGGCGGCTATTAACCATTGCGTTGGTGTGTTCAAAAGATATTCATTTGATAAGATACTTAACATTCTTATTTTAGTGTTTAATTATTTATTATTTTAAGATTTCTGTCTGAAACAATACGCATAGATAATAACTTTACATAAAAAGTTTTAATGTTTAAAACGCACATGTTCTAAACATTAAAACTGTTTTCTTTTATTACCAAAGTTTCCAAATGCAAAAATATGATATTTTTTACCAATGGTTACTTAATTGTTACTGAGTTTTACTGATAATATGAATGTCTCTTTGTGGAAAAGGAATCGTTACGTTGTTAATTCTGAAAAGATGATCTATTTCAAAATGCAAATTACTTTTAGGATGCACCGCTTGAAAACTATCATCTACTGTAAAAACTAATTTAAAGTTTAAAGAACTGTCGCCAAACTCAGTAAAAAACACAGTAGGTTCCGGAGTTTTTAAAATACCACTTGTACTAAAAGCAGCTTCCAATAAAAGACGCTTTACCAATTTCGTGTCAGAACCATAAGCGACTCCAACAGTAATATTCTCGCGTGTAATTCTATCATTTTGAGTCCAGTTATACAGCGTATTTGTAAGATACGTGTGATTCGGAATTACTAATACTTTATTCTCTAAATTAATTCCCTTAGTTGTTCTCAAATTAATGTCTGTTACTTTCAGAATTCTGCCATCAATTTCAATGACATCACCAACATGAATCGTTTTATCTAATAACACAAAAATACCACATATAATATCTTGAAAAAGCGTTTGAAGCGCCAATCCAACACCAATTAATAGCGCAGCAGAAGCAGCAAATACGGCTGTAATGTTCACACCAATATTATCTAAAGTAACGAAAGTTACGATGACAAAAATAAAATATTTAGCAAACGAAAAAACTGTTTTAAACTTCTGACTTTCATCGTCATTGAGCTTTCTTGAAAGAATCCGCCTAATTATTCTTATAAAAAGTGATGTAATTATGAAAATTGCAATTAAAAATAATAATGCCTTTACGGAAATTTGAATATCCTTTCCTAAAGAAAAGGTATAGTTAATCAGTTCTTTGAATTTTTCCATTCGATTGATGTGCCTTTAAGGGTTACGAAAATAAAGACACGGAATTCCCGAATTGGTCACATTGCATAACTCACAACTGATAACTCATAACTAAAAACAAAAATTTCCCCACATATAGGTATTTCGTGCCGTTACAGATTGCGTATTTTTAAAATGCTAAATCTAAAAATCATACTTATGACTTATGTAAACGCATTAGAGCAATTCTTGACTGCTTCTATTTGTATCGTATTACTTTATAATTTCTTGACAACTGTCCTATTTTGCTTTCAAAAAGAATTACTATTTGAAAAAAAGAAGATTCAAATTGGACAAAAAATACTATTAATACTAACGTTGATTGCGTTCGGAATCTATCTTTTTACAGCAAAAACAATTCCTACAGACTTATTTATACTTCCTTGGATTTGGGGATTTTTGGCAAGTCATTTATTTATAGTTCGAAAAAACCGTTGGCTAAACGAACTCTTAGGGTTAGGAATGTTACTCGCTATTACAATTATCCTATTTTTCAAACAAACTGAGATCATTCAAACCGTTTTCGATGTTGAAATGTATCGTATAAAGTATGAAATAGTTGGTGCGTATGTGAGTTTGGGTTTTGTTCTTGGTGCTTTATTTTGGACGAAGTCTGCATAAAAATCATCAGTTTCAAATAGTTTCCGCGACTTGTATTACTATTTTCTTCATTTTCATTCGATAATACAACATACATATACCATTGAATATGAAATTAATTATCAATGGAATTAAGATCAATCTAAATGCAAAAAATAATAGAGGACTAATAAATAAAGAAGGAAATAAAAACGTTGCAATTTTCTCCCAATTCTTAGGGAAATCTGGAATGGCAAAGTAAATCGTGTACACAACAATACTTACTACTGCCCAAATAATGACAAAGATGTATATTAGACCAACTTCGCCTGTGCTGTCGCCAACAATACTTTTGGCAAGTATCCACGGAAGTACAACATTCAATAATAAAGCGTAGAAATAAAAATTGCGAACTAATTTTTTGGCACTCTTTTTTGGCATGTAAAACGTTTCAATTAATTGAACCAAAGATAGTTTTTCAAGCGAAAGTTCTTTGTAATTATTTTGCAAAATGTATATTTGAATACGTACAACCAACTTATACGCTACTGTTCACATGTCACAAACCATTACCAAAAACTTCATTCCATTAGGACTTGCCTTGCTCCTAGTCATTATTTCTTTAGTTATGAATACAACTCAAGATGTTCTATTTACCTCAGCACAGTATTTAGGATATACGTTGGTAATCGCAGCAACATTTGTATACTTTTTTAATCAAAAATGGTTTGTTTATTTTTTCTTTTTAATACTACTTGCGGGAACAATTCACCTGATTTCTATTTTCTTTATGGATATTACCTTAAGTATTACAATCATTACGTTCAATCCAATTTGTTTGTTCCTTTTGGCATTGCACATCTTTTTTAACAAGACTGTATTTGATGAATTGTTTCCTGAGAAAAAAAGTGAACATTCTTGAAATAATAGCTCATAAAAAACGCCATAATTACAACTATAATTATGGCGTTTTGTAAATACTAATAACCTGATACTATTCTTTTAAGTAAATAGCCGTTTGTCCGTATTGAAAATGAATTGGAACATGCCCAGGATCTCTCTTAAACATATATAAATCTGTTGGTGGCTTTTCGAATAACATAATAATATCCGAACCGCCAAATCTGAATTTCCCAAACTCCTGCCCTTTTACAACTTCTTTTCCTTGAAGCTTGTCTACATACATCATTACGCCCGAAACTTGTGCCATTCCGATTGGTAGAATCGCTACTTTTCCAAGCTTTTCTCCTGCGTCCATAATGACTAAACCACGTGCTTGGTTAAACTCGTAACCGTCTCCAGAACCATCTGGCGCATGCCATTGTCCGTCAGTCATATTCACATTTAAGTATACTTGACCTTGAATATCTTTAATCTCTAATATTTTTCCGCTTACTGGCGTATGAAAACGATGGTAATCGTACGGACCTAAAAAGTAATGCACAAACGTTCCGCCGTAAAAATCACTTGCGTATTTACTATTGTCCAATAATTCTTTTACCGTTCCAATTGCGTGTGTATGTTTTAATCGTGCTTTGGTTTTCTCTCCATCTGGACCTAACACATTTCCTTCTGCATCAATTGGATAATCGGCTTTATAAGTACAATCTGCTGGCGAAGCAATCGTCGTATTGTCATTTGGTGCTGCAATTGGACGCAATGGCGAAATTCCTGTAGTTGCATCTGCATTATTAAATTCTCTGTAAAAGAACTCATTAAATGTTGTCCAAGTCGTTGCATTTTTAGCATACAACGGATAATTGTACATCGCGTTGTGCTTAAACGAATACAAACTCTCTTTCGTCAATGATTCTGTAGTGTCCAAGAAACTTCCCCAAGCAACAACAAATTCTACCAACCAAGCTGCAAAATCTGGAAAGCTTTGCATGCTTATTGTTGTATTTGGTACTTTTTGATCCACCAACCAATAAAACTGACATATTAAATCGTATACTTTTTGATTGTAACCATTTGATGTATCTGTACTTGTCCAAGCATTTGGATAGTTTGGATCGCTACTTTCATCAGGGACCAAACGTACATACATATCTAAATAATCATAATAATTTTCCAGCGTTGTTGGCCACGCATTTCCGTTAAATTCGTCATTCAAAGCGGCATATAAATCTTTATTCAATGTTGTTGCTGCTGAAATGCTTGCAATATTTAAAGAAGCGAGTAACGCTACTTCCATGCCTGTGTTGTTAGCGAGAAGTGTTTTTAGTTTTTGTACAACCTCACTATGGCTATGAATCGTTGTGTTTTTCATGGTAAAATAGTTTTATATTGTTATACTCAAATATAACACGATAAGAAACACGTTGTAAGCGTAGTACACTTCGATTTAAAAAGCGCGTAGAATTGCGTACTTTTATTGAAAATTTACAAATAAAAGATGTTAGACCGCTTTGCTTTTAGAATATAGAACAAAGACTTAAATGTAACTATTTGATATTCAGATGTAAAAATGATAGTGTCAAAATTAAACTCTCAAACTTAAAGTATAAGTAAACGCTGAACCATTTTATGGAACTCTAATTGAACACCAATACTAATTTTAATGATTCAGATTCGCAAAGCCACGATTGATGATATCAACCTCATCGCCGACATTGGAAAAACCACTTTTTTAGAAACTTATCTAGTCAACACACCCAAAACTGATGTGGAATCCTTTATTGAAAAAGCTTTTAATTTGAATACCTTGGCAGAAGAATTACGCAATCCGACTATTGAATATTATCTCTTATATGCTGATAAAATAGTTATTGGTTACGCCAAAATTATCTTAGATACAACCAATCCGAATATTGCTTCACAACGCATCACAAAACTAGATCGCTTCTATGTTTTAAAAGAGTTTCATGGACAAAATGTAGGCTCAAAACTGTTTAAGTATACAATTGAAGCTTCCAAAAAATACCAACAACAAGGAATGTGGCTCTACGTTTGGATTGAAAACAAACGCGCTATTAATTTCTACACAAAAAACAACTTCAAAAAAGTAGGCGTGTACGATTTTGTACTTTCTGAAACACGTTCTAATCCGAATGATGTACTGTTTTTAGAATATTAATTTGATGTTTTCGCTTTCGCGAGAATAAACTTGGGCTTCCAAAAAGTCTATTTCTCATCTGCATAAACGTTTTGTAAGTTCCCGAAAGCTTCTCGCACACCAGCGAGAACGTTTCGTAAGTTCCCGAAAGCTTCTCGCACATCCGCGAGAACGTTTCGTAAGTTCCCGAAAGCTTCTTGCACGCCAGCGAGAACGTTTCGTAAGTTCCCTAAAGCTTCTCGCACACCAGCGAGAACGTTTCGTAAGTTCCCGAAAGCTTCTCGCATTGCTGCGGGAACGTTTCGGGAGCGTTTTTGTTGCGAAATATTCAATGAAACACATAAAAAATACCTATTTATTGCGAATACTGCAAAATGAGCTTGTTTCACATAAAATAACGTGAGTTCGACATAAGTTTACTTAGATAAAATTTTGAACATATTTTTAAAATAAGTGCTAAACATCTGAATTTCATTTTATTATTTTCGTTTTCTTTGCTCGCACAAAGAATACTGAATCAAGTTCAGCACAGGCTTCAACAAAAGAAAGTGCGCTTTTCCAGAGGTATTTTTAGTTTTTTTTATGGAAAAACTAAAACCGCATGAATTTCTCTAAATTTTCTCCAAGGATTCGAAAATTCTTAACGAAAAATCCCTGCTATACTGCGGAAAAGGCAAAAACATTCTGAAATTTTATATCGAACTCACGTTAAAATTGTAAAGACATATTTCACTCAAAGCTAATGAGTAAGTCGTATTCAGTTTAAATAAGGTAGTTGCTGAGAATAAAAGTTGGTGTTAAAAAGAAATAGCATATCCACCATAAAATCCATGATGCGCTATTGAAAATGAATCGGTTTGTTCATCACCTTTGTAGAATAATCGAGGAACGTTATTTTTATCTTTCTTGATTTCTAAGTTTTTAATAGACACTTTTTTTAGTTCCGAGAAGGATTTTAGCAATTTTTGTTTTGCTGTGTGCGATTGGATTTTATAAGAATTGTCTTCTATTTTAAAATGATGAGTTATTGTTGTTTCGCGAGCTTCAGAATATGCCAAGGTATTTATAAAATCATCGCTTATTTCAGATTTTGTTATGTATTGATTTCCATTGAAAGTAACCAAACCTTCACTTTTAGAAACCAATTCACAACTTAATTTCTTAGGATTAAAAAATCGCTCTCCATTTTGTTGCACATAAATTTTATATGCAGCTTCTTTCATACTCCAAAGTAACCAAACCATTTGCGATTGGTTTTCAGAATTTAAGATCCGACATTGTTCATCCTCTGAAAAAACTTTCCCTAAAAAACGTGGTCTTTTCCAATTAGATTCTATGGCAGCAACTTTTAAATCAACAATGTCGTTGCCAATCATTTTGCAGCTGTTTTCTCATTTACTATTTCCATCGCAGCTTTTACAGATACCATTTTTTCCATATCTTCATTTTCAATTCTAATATCAAATTCATCTTCAACATCTAAAATAACATCTACCAAATTGGCTGAATTAATTTTTAAATCATTGATAAAATCTGTATCCTCAGATAAATTATTGAAAGCTTCCTCATCCTGAATGTAAGGTTTCACAATCGTTTTTAGTTTGGCAATTAATATTTCTTTTTCCATATGAATATTATATTGAATACGTTTTAAATATAACACATCCGTTTACATCCCCAAAACCAAAACTTGCTTTTGCAGCAATAGTAAGTTTTGTTTTCAGTACTTTTTTAGGTATTTTTTCTTCGGCAATTAAACTTGAAATTTCTGGATGCACATCTTCACAATTAATGTTTGGGAAAATAAATTGCTCTTTTAATTGTAACACAGTCGCGACACTTTCAATACTTCCAGCAGCAGTTAAACAATGTCCAACCATTGATTTTAATGAATTTATATATGGGAAATCTGTTCCTTTTCGATTCAATGCGTTGGTCCAATTTTTAATTTCCAAACTATCTTTTGATGTGGCTGTTAAGTGACCATTAATAGTATCAATGTCAGTTGCGGAGATTCCAGCATTTTCAATAGCTTCTTGTATACAACGTACGACGGCTTTTTCGTTTGGAGCTGTCAGCGTTCCTCCATCACGTTGTCCGCCAGAGTTTACTGCACCACCTAAAACTTCCGCATAGATCGTTGCTTTTCTTTCCAAGGCACTTTCTAATGATTCTAAAACTAATGCACCAGCGCCACTTCCAGGAACAAAGCCGCTAGCAGTTGCACTCATAGGTCTAGAACCTATTTCTGGAGTTTCATTATGTTTATAAGTCATAACGCGCATGGCGTCAAAACCTCCCCAAATATAAGGTCCGTCGTCACTACAACTACCAACTAACATGCGTTTTGCTTTGCCAGCTTGGATTCGGTCAAAACCTAAAATAATAGCTTCCGTTCCAGTCGTACACGCAGATGAATTGGTCGTTACTTGATTCCCTAAACCTAACATTCCGCCTAAAAAAGCACTGACGCCACTTGTCATAGTTTGTATGACTGCTGTACTTCCTAAACGTTTTACTTCTTTATTATCTATTTTATAAATGGCTTCTCTAAATTTTTCAATTCCAGAAGTTCCTGTTCCAAAAACAGTTCCGCTGTCATACTCTAATTCACTTTCTGCATCAAAAGGAAAACCAGCATCTTTCCAAGCATCAATGCCTGCAATACAGCCATATAAAATACCTGCACTATTGAAACCGCGGAGTTGTAAAGGTGTAAAATAGTCCAGCTTTTTTTCTTCTGAAATCTTAGGAATTCCACCAATACAGCATGAAAAATTTAACTCTTTTAAGTTTTCGTGATACGTTATTCCAGAGATTCCTTTCTTAATGGCGTTTGCAAATTCGGGCAATCCCACGCCATTTGGCGCAACAACTCCCATACCTGTGATCACAACTCTATGCTTCATTTGCTGTTGGTTTTATCATTCCTGAAATAGTGCCTCTACACACCAATTCATTTTTTTCGTTGAATAGCTTTACTTTACATTTTAATTTATTGAATCGGAAGTATTCTTTTTCTGAAATAACGGTTACTTTTTCATTGGGAAACACAGGTAAAAAGAAATCAATTTGACTTGACGTTAACGCAATTTGAAGATTCTTTTCGTTAGATGTTTCTTCGTTTAACAAATAAATTCCCAAACATACCACACCAATTTGCGCCATACATTCTGTGAGTATTACGCCTGGCGTTACAGAATTGTTTTTGAAATGTCCTTTATAGAAATATTCGGTTGGTTTGAACGTGTAATTTCCTGTGACACCTTCGTTAGAAATCATAGTCAATTCATCAACAAACAAAAAAGGATGCTGATAAGGTAATAACTTTATGATTTCTTTACTGTTCATGATTTATTTTAGATTATGGATTCCTCTCTTTGCAAGAATAAAAAGTCGATTACTTAACTGATATGCTCACCGCCATCAACGGGAATAATACTTCCATTAATCCAACTGGCTTCATCTTTACTCAATAAATAAACGACATTCGCAACATCTTCAGGATTTGTTAACCGCTTAAATGGATTTCGAACCAACGTATGTTTTTTGATTTTTTCATTTCCTGGAATCATTTGTAAAGATGCCGTGTCCGTCACGCCTGCTTGAATGCAATTGGCTCTAATTCCGTACGATGCAAATTCTAACGCTATATTTCTAGTTAGTGCTTCTAAGGCTACTTTTGCAGCAGAAACCGCGGCATAGTTTTTCCATGCTTTGGCATTACCTTCACTTGTAAAACTGATGATTCTGGCATCTTCAGCAAATAGTTTGACTTCAAAAACAGCTTGAGTCCAATCGTATAAACTAATCGCCATCGCGTTTATGGTTAGATTGAAATCGTCATTTTTCAAAGTCGGCGCATTGTCTGCAATCATAGGTTTTAAATTCCCTTTTGCAATGCTATGTACCAAGGTTCTAATTTTTCCTTTTTCGCCTAAATATTGAGGTAAATCGTTAATTACTTTCTGTCTTTTTTCAGGATTTATCGCATCTATATTAAAAGATATAAACTGAATTCCTTCTGCCTTAATTTTATCAAATTCAGCTGTAATTTCAATTTCTTGCGATCTTGAATTTCTATGAATTATACAAATATTCATACCGTGAGCAGCCAGTTTTTTTGCTGTGGCTAATCCCAATCCGCTAGAGCCTCCTAAAATGAGTGCCCAATAGTTTTTATTTTTAAATTCTTTTACCATTCTAATAGAATACGTTGTGCCGAAAATCCTGGTCCAAAACTCAGCATGAGCCCTTTGTCTCCTTTCGGTAATTTTTTGTCCATAAAACGTTCTAAAACATACAATACCGTAGCACTGCTCATGTTTCCATACATTTTAAGAACTTCTTTGGTGTCATCTATATTTTTTCCTAGTGATCCAAATAATTCTTCTACAGTTTGCACGATTTTTTTCCCTCCAGGATGAAAAATAAGATGATTTATATCTTGAATAGTTATTCCGTTTTGTTCTAAAAAAGGATGTACAATACTTGGAAAATGTTCGGCAATTTTTTCGGGAACTGTTACATCCAAAATCATTTGCAAACCAGTATTTGTCAGTTTAAAACCCATCATATGTTCGGAATCGTAAAAATGATACATGGCTTCGCCTTTAATTTCTGGACCTTCTTCATTTTCATAGGAAGACAAAATAACACTCGCTGCGCCATCTCCAAAAATAGCAGCACTTACAATGTTTGCCATAGAGAAATCATCTAATTGAAATGTAGCTGTTGGTGCTTCAACCGCAATTACAACTGCTCTTTTGTTTGAATTTTCTTTTAAGAAGTTTTTCGCATAAATTATCCCCGAAACACCTGCTGCACAACCCATTTCTGTGACTGGCAAACGGACAATATCCTGTTTCATTTTTAAGCGATTTATCAAATATGCATCTAAAGACGGAATCATAATTCCAGTACAACTTACTGTTATAATATAATCAATATCATCTGGCTTTAAGCTTGCTTTTTCTAAAGATTTTAAAAGAGCTCCTTCTGCCAAGCCAACTACTTCTCTAACGTAAATATCATTTTTTTCTTCGAAAGAAGTATTTGAAAAAACTTCTGCTGGATCCATGATGGAATACCGTCTATCAACCGCTGCATTTTCAAAAATCTTGAAAACTTTACGCTTAAAACGATCTTCTTGTCCTGACAACCAAACGTCTAAATAGGGCAAAATATCAGCGGTTAATCTATTGTATTTTGGCAGTTGTTTTGCTACCGATATTATTTTTACACTCATTTATTTTGTATTATCCATTGATACCGAAATGCCCATTTCCATTTAATTTGGGGCTTTACTTGTAATTTATTTGAAAACGATGTTAGTTCTTCACGTTTAAATCCACGTAAAATAGACGTTAGGCCATCTTCAATAATCATTCTGTTTTTTATAGTTAGGCATACTAATTTGAATAAATAATACGCCATTGGATGCCTGTGCAAATCATTTACAATAATTCCTAGTTTTGCCTTCTTTTTTGCTTTAGATAATATGTCAAGAATCTGTTCTTCTTTGAAATGATGTAAGAACAGCGTTGATAAAACTAAGTCGTACTTCAATGCTTCAAATTCTTCTGAAAAAATATCACACGCTATAAAACTAATATTCTCATAGTCTTTTGATAAATGACTCGCATATGCTACTGCATCTTTGTTAGCATCAATGCCAATGAGTTTGAAAGTATAGCCTTCTTTTTTGCCATAACTTGCTATTCTTCTAAGAATGTCTCCGCCTCCACAACCTAAATCTATAATTGTAATCGGCATTGTTTTGGAATGACCTTTTAACATTTTTTTTAAGCCACTTATAGTTACATGATTACCTCCAAGCCATTTGTTAATGCGTGCTAATGTATCTAAAGTTTTATGCAGAATGTCTCCATTGATGGAAAAATCATCCATAATTTCAACTTCATCTGTTCTGTGTTTTGTGTTAATAAATAGACTCATTTTATAATCATAGGTTTTCCGTGAGTTCGTGTAATTATTTTTGGCAATAGACTTGGAATGTATTTAACGATAGGAATTAATAGTTCAGCTAATTGATTTCTGCTGAATATGTTTGCTGCAAAATGACCAACTCTTAATCGATTTTTGAATTCTTTATTCCAAGATTTTTGATATGCCTTTTCTAATGCTACACGCGATTCAATTTTGCCTTGAAGATACATACTAATTAGTTGCGAAGCCATTTGCGCACTTCGTATTGCCATACTCATCCCATTTCCACATAATGGATGAATCATTCCAGCAGTATCTCCACACATAATGATGTGATTTTCAATAGGGTTTTTAGTCGCAAATGAAATCTGACTTATAGTTAAAGGCGTTTCAAAAACAGGTTGGCTATTTTTAAATATTGCTTTTAAATAGTTGTTTTTAAAGATTACTTCTTCTTGAAATTCATCAATGTCTTTATATTTTTTAAAGGCTTCAAAGTTTGTTATGTAGCAAAGATTAATGCTATCATTTTCAACTTTTGAAACACCGCAATATCCTCCTTTAAAATTATGCAACGCAACTAAGTCGTTAGGAAAATCGCCTTTGACGTGCATTTTTACCGCTAAAAATGGCGATTTCTTTTTTATGAAATTTCTGTCTAGTTTTATATCTAATGAAGATCGTTTACCAAAAGCACCAATTACAATAGTTGCATGGAATGTTTCATTTTTTGTTTGAACAGAAAAAGCATCATTTGAAAATTGAACATCAATCACCGAATCTTGAATAATTTTAGCACCATTTTGTAGTGCCATTTCAGCCAATGCATTATCTAAAGTGTACCTACTAATTCCAAAACCGCCTAATGGTAAAGTGGCTTTTATAAGTTTATTTTTAGGTGTAGAAAGTTCAAATTTAGTAATTTTTTGTGCTCCAAGATCAAACACATCAATTCCTAAATAATCAAAATATGGTAATACCTCGTTAGAAATATATTCTCCGCAAACTTTATGTTTTGGATAGGCATTCTTTTCAATAACCAAAACCCTACTGTTTTCCTTTGATAAGTGGATAGCCGATGATAAACCCGCTAAACCACCACCAATAATAATAACATTAAAAGGTGCTGCGTTTGTTTTCAAGAATACTATTTTTTTCTGCAATTTCTACAAAGATACTATATTATAAACCGTTGTATATTTAGGTATTATTCATGTTGAGATTATTACTATTTCTCTATATATTTTACTTCTTAAACGTCTAGTTTTTTATCGAAAAAAAAAATTACAACAGCTTGCTTAAAAAAATCTGCATGGATTTTCTATTTGGTTTATATTTGTTAGATTAGTTGCTTAGATTTGCATCAAACCTTAGTCAAACACACTGTTAACAATAAATCTCAAATTAATGGAAGTCCTTATTCACTTTATATTTCAGTTAATTAAAATCGGAATTCTTGCATCAATTTATGCTTTTATCTTTATCATAATTTTATTAATTATAAGAAAATTAAAACCGACTAAGTTTTTAGAAAGAGTAAAAACACAAAAGATAAAATCTTGGTTTATAAGTGGATTTTTAATCTCAATCGGGCTTTTTGTGTACGCTTTCAGTTATTGGGGAAATCACGGACTTGGAGATGGACCAATGATTCCAATTGGACATTGGAAAACGGTTGAAAACACGAATTGGAATGAATATGGATATTTAAAAGGACATAAAACTAGCGATAGAATTAACATAGAAACCACAAGATTTAAAGTTACGAATGATAAACTATGTGGAAATCTTGAAAGTTGGTTTTATGATTTTGAGAACTCTTATTTTGTGTTGGATTTGAAAACGGATAAAATAACTGAATTCAAAACAGTAACTGAATATGATGAATATGCGGGAAAAAATAAATTACCGAAATCACATGAATTTTTAAGTTTTGAACAGAATTATAGAAACCATTGGGGCGGAATTAGGTTTCTGCTCTTACCATAAAATACCAAAGCTTTCCCGATTTCACTTTAATAAACAAATTCAAATATTCGTGGCAAAAAATCATCAATTTGTAAAAAATACTTGAAGAATAACGAAAGGAATTTATCAAACAAAAAATAAAGCAACAACATGAAATCAGTTCCTTTGTGGAATCCTATAAACGTTCAAGATATTGTAGGCGAATATAAAATTTCAGGTATCAATCAAGACGCTGAAAGAACGAAATATACTGGAATCTTAAAATTATCACTTGATGAAAATAATAAAATAAAAAGTCATTGGTCAATTGATAATAATTCCCAAATAATGAAA
Source organism: Kordia antarctica (assembly GCF_009901525.1). Classification (NCBI taxonomy): domain Bacteria; kingdom Pseudomonadati; phylum Bacteroidota; class Flavobacteriia; order Flavobacteriales; family Flavobacteriaceae; genus Kordia; species Kordia antarctica. The sequence goes on along the minus strand of NZ_CP019288.1, from coordinate 5,217,774 downwards.
GGTATTGGTTTTTACAAGGATAATATTTTAGTCATTAACTTTCATTACACAGGCGATGACGCTACTATTTACAAAGGAGTTGTGGTATATAAAATACTAAGCGCAAATATTTTGAACGGTTTTTGGTCAGAAAAACACGGAGATCAAAAGTTTTTAGGAGAAGAACAATGCCTTAGAATAAACTCAGTTTCTGACAACAACTAGAATTAATAAAATTTTAATATCTAACAAATTTTAAAACCTTTACTTTTTTTCTAATTAAAGATCAAAGTTTCCACTTATTCAATTTAGTACTAATAAATACATTGCATTGTGTATATATAATCTTTGTGTTATTTTTATGGGCAATATCAGGAATTCGGAATGTAAGTATGAATCATAAAACTCTTGTACCAACTCCGCAAAAAATTAATTACTACGCACTTACTTACGAAAATACTTACGGGTTTTTTATTCGACTTTTATTTACTAAATTAGGTGCTTACACACGCAACTAAAATACACCAAACGCTATGTGCAATTTAAAAGCAACATTTCTGATGAAAATAAAATTTCAACAGAATTGAAAGGATTTTTATTGATAGTTTTGATTCGTAAGTACTGAATTGAACAACTGAATTAATAGTAACTGTAACGTTGGGAATATACCGAAAAACCAACAGAATTTTGAAGTAGGTACATGTTAAACAACCAAATTTATGAGTAAACTAAAATCACTCTTGACTTTATTAATTATTTTGAGTAATTATTTGGCAATCAGCCAATCTTTATTCACATTTTCTGAAGAAAAAGAGAAACCCAACGCAAGTTCATTTGAATACACCAATGCGAATGCATTTAATATAACATTAGATGAAATACAAATTTTAGATATAGGAAAGAATTTTGGACCAACTTGGAATGTGATTTTTTTAGAAGATGAAAATCAAATGATATATACCAGAAGTTCCAAAAATAATAATGGCAATGAAATAGTTGTAAGAGATATTAAAACTTCAAGAATAATTGCAAAATTTAAAGGTTCAACATTACGTGCAGTTTCACCAGATAGAAACAGAATTTTTTATGATAATAGCATTTATGACATCAAACAACAAAAAGCATATAAAATAAATGCCGACATATATAATCATCATTATTGGCAAAGTGGCACAATCGCTTGGATAGACGATACGAAGATCATAGCTTACAAAAACTTAAAGGGCAATGGAGTACCTAGACCTTATAACGAATACTATTTTTATCTTGATTTGGATGATTTGAAAATCAAGAAAATGGATGACCAAGAGATTAATAGAGTTTTCCCAATCATTCAAAGTAAAAAAAATGAACACGCTAATTTTTACCTATATCTTTATGGCAAAAGCGATATTTACATTCAAGATAAAGCTACACCGTATTCCAAATCTATTTTAAATAGTCCAAATGGATATCCAATTCGAGGTTATTGGACTTCAAAAAATTTAGAATATGTGGTTATTTCCAAATATTCACAGCGCTATACAAACACAAACGAACTCGTCCTATACAAGCTTAAAAATACCATTGATAGTAATGAGTTGGATTTGTTTTTCACAGCAAAAAGTCCAAGTCAGTGGTTGGATGATAAATTTAAACCTGTTTTCAATCAAACTAATGGAGTTGGCGTTTGGGCAGATGTATATGAAGCAAAAGTGAATCCTTTGAATAATAAAGTTGTAGGACCTGATAAAAGCAAATATAGAGGTACAATGAAGATTGTTAAAGACCTTGGAGATAACAAAATTGGGTTGCAAGTAGGTCGCCACACACACGACATAAAATCAGGTTTTGTTATAACTAATTTTAAAAAAGACAATCGGAACAAAGACTCAAAAGGCGCTTGGACAACACTCGATAATTGGGACTACTTAAAAGGCTGTGCTATAGATTTCACAAAGCTTTCCATCGGAATTGATGACATGAATGTTTTATCTTTACATTCAATTTTAAACAGTGACCCACAAACAAAAGTAGCTAAAACTGGTATGAATTCTCCTGGCAACGAAAGTTCTTTGTTTGTAAAGGAAACGACTCAAGCAATTCTAAAATTTCAAAAATTGAAAAGACTCCATCCAACTGGGAAGATTGATTCTGCAACGTCTAAAGAATTAAATAAAGTCTGTGCAATTTCAATGAAAATGAAAGCACTAAAAAGACTCAATTAACCTAGAAAGATTAATTCTGAACAGAAATTAGGGATGAAAGTTCCTTACTTACATACGTTGAAAATAATAGTGACACAACGCTTCAAAATGAACAAATTACTTAAAAGTGAAATTCTGACAAACCTATTGTGGGCAGCATTCGGAATTATTGGTGGACTAAATTACTATAAAAAAGCGGAATATTGGATTTGCGGAATTATGTCTTTAATTGCAATAGTTCATGCGTTAAGATTATTTAAAAATTTGTTCAAAAATAAAGAGATTGTAGATGAATGAAAAGAAAAAAAATACCGATTTCTGAAAATCTATCTTGGGAATGGAAATAAATAACTATTGCCAACACAATATACATAAACGTTATAGTGAACACTAACGAAATACAAAAAATGGAGTACGATTATATTATCATAGGAAGTGGTTTTGGTGGCTCAGTTAGTGCTTTAAGATTATCGAAAAAAGGATACAAGGTTTTGGTGATTGAAAAAGGAAAATGGTACAAAGCAAAAGATTTCCCAAAAACCAATTGGAATTTCAGAAAATGGCTTTGGATGCCAAGTCTGCGTTTCTTTGGGATTATGAAATTAACCATCTTCAAACATGTCGCCGTTCTTTCTGGAACTGGTGTTGGTGGCGGATCTTTGGTATATGCAAACACATTGCCCATTCCTAAATCTACATTTTTCAAAACTGGCAGTTGGAGCAAACTCCACGATTGGGAAAAAGAATTAGTTCCTTATTATCAAGAAGCTCTAAAAATGCTTGGCGCAGCTAAAAACCCCAAATTATTTGACGGCGATATTGGACTCAAAAAAGTAGCTCAAAAACTTGGAATGGAAGATAAATTTGACGCCACCAATGTAGCCATCTATTTTGGAGAAGAGAATGTTACCAAAGAAGATCCTTATTTTGACGGCATGGGACCAAAAAGAACTGGTTGCAACTTCTGTGGAGCTTGTATGACAGGTTGCAGAAATAATTCTAAAAATACATTAGACAAAAATTATTTATACTTGGCTCAAAAATACGGTGCTGAAATTCTAGCCGAACATGAAGTGTATGATGTCAATCCAATACAGACTGAAAATGGAGAAAATGGGTATGAAGTTGCTATAAAAACCAGTACAAAATTCTTTACAAAGAGAAAAAAAATTAAAAGTAAAAGCGTCATTTTTGCTGGAGGTGTTTTGGGTACAATCAAACTCTTGCTCAAATTAAAAACCAGCTCATTACCTAATATCTCCGATAGATTAGGGCAAGATATCCGAACCAATAATGAAACTTTGGTAAGCGTTTCAAGCCTTGAAAAAGACAAAAATTATTCTAAAGGTGTGGCAATCGGGAGTATATTAGATACGGATGAAAATAGTCACTTAGAAGTAGTTAGATATTCTGAAGGTTCAAATGCGTGGAAACTCATGCATATGCCATATGTTACAGGAAGTAATGTGTTTATTCGTTTAGGAAAAGTATTTGTATCGTTCCTAAAATCTCCCATCAAATATTTCAAAATTTACTTTGTGAACAGTTGGGCAAAAAAAACAGTTGTGCTTCTTTTTATGCAAACGCTAGATAGCACACTTCGTTTTAAAAGAACTATTTTTGGTACAATGAGTTCAACGGTTAGTACAGGAAAAAAACCGACTCCTTTTATTCCAGAATCCATCAAATTGATTAAGGAATATTGTAAAGTTGTAAATGGTGTGAGTACTTCTTTTGCGTTGGAAACAATTGCAGGAATTCCGTCTACGGCGCATATTTTGGGCGGAGCAGTTATGGGAGCAAATTCTTCCGAAGGTGTGATTGATAAAGACAATAAAATGTTTGGCTATAAAAATCTTTACATTATTGATGGTTCTATGATTTCAGCAAATCCTGGCGTGAATCCATCGCTATCAATCACGGCAATTGCAGAGCGCGCAATGGATCAGATTCCTGCTAAGAGTGAATTGACGGAAACCGAAATATAAAGCAAATTACCAGAATTGCATGTAGTTTTAAACGATGTAAATGAAGAAATTAATCAAAGGAATAAAGATTTTTTTAGCACTTGTACTAACGTTCATCGTGATTGTTTTTCTATTATATGGACATCGAGATATTCCATTGAATGAATTGAAAGTTAAGTATACCAATAGCGCTTCTTCATTCATTTCTGTGAATGGAATGGACGTTCATTATCGGGATGAAGGAAACCAAACCGACTCAATTCCAATCGTGCTTATTCATGGCACAGGAGCTAGTTTACATACTTTTGATACTTGGGCAGATAATTTAAAGATTTCAAATAGAGTCATTAGAATGGATCTTCCCGCTTACGGTTTAACAGGTCCGTTTCCAAATCGCGATTACGCAATGACTCAGTATACAGCTTTCATAAAAGATTTTTTAACAGCTCTAAAGATCAAAAAATGTGTATTGGCTGGTAATTCTTTTGGAGGACAAGTTGCATGGAATTTTACTCTTGAACAGCCTAATATGATAGAGAAATTGATTTTGATTGATGCCGCAGGATATCCTCTAAATTCTAAGAGCGTACCAATTGCTTTTAAAATTGGCAGAACACCTGTACTGAAGAACCTTCTTACCTATTTAACGCCACGTTTTATAGTAAGATCTAGTGTTGAAAATGTATATTTTGATACGTCAAAAGTAACGGATTCATTAGTGGAACGCTATTTTGATCTCACGCTCAGAGAAGGAAATCGGCAGGCATTTGTTGATAGACTTAACAATTCAGGGAATGCGAGTTCTTATGAAAATATAAAAAACATTAAACAGCCAACGTTGATAGTATGGGGAGCGAAAGATTTATTAATTCCTGTGGAGAATGCACATCGGTTTCATCAAGATTTACCAAATGCGACATTAGTTATATTGGAGAATTCGGGTCATACTCCGATGGAAGAAAGTCCTTTAGAAAGTTTGAAACCTGTACTAGATTTTTTAAAAAGTAGCAAAAAAATTGACTAACCAATACTCTCCATGATTAAAAAACGGTTTCTTTTTTTAATATTCGCATTACAATAATGTTGGAAATGTAAGTGATTACGGGAAACCGTATGCACATGTGTAATCTTTATCTTATTTTTAAGGAAAAGAACAAGTGTTTTGTAGCGCATACTTAATAGTTGTAATTTCTATAATCTTTTAAATGAACTAAATATGAGCTTACCTAAACCCCCAAAACACAATAATGACTGCGTAAAATGTGGTTCTAAAATAACCACATTTCATAAAACAACAAATGCTGCTGGAACTGCCGAAGTTGCTTTTTGTGAAGCGTGTTATGGATATCCTTGTTATTGTAATAGGGTTTCTGTTTGTAACCAAGGAAGTTTTTTAGTTTCTATGAACCCATTAAAAATATCAATAAAATGTCCTTCATGCCGCCATTGGGCAGCACTTGTACAAATAAAAGATGGTTGGTGGTAAAAAAAATAAAATGGATACATTTACGAAAGGAACCGCTAATATTGTTGAAATAAACCCTAATAGTTTTATTTCTGCAATAGAACTTGCCGAAAAGGCAAATAGTCTAGTAACAGAAAACTCATCTGATTGGATCAATTATCTCCGAAAACTTAAGATTGATCTTGAGCTTATCAGTGAGTTTTGTGGCAATATAATGCCCAGGCCTGAAAGAAAACTTATAAACGATATTTACACATCCTTTATTCCAAAACTTGTAATTATTAAAAAGGGATTAATGTCAGGTTTTTTCATATATGATACTGATATTAAAAAAGCATATTTTTATTATCAAAACCCAAAAAATATAAAAGTAAAACCTCTTAAAAAATACTCTTTATGTGATAGTATCCCTGAATATGATTTTGTCATTAGTTATTCAAATAAAGATGTAAGTTTCACAAGAGATTTATTCCAAATGTTCAGTTTCAATTTTAAACTTTATTTTTTAGATATTGAAAAAGTAGTGGAAGATCCTTTATGGCAAATACGGTATCGGGAAGCAATGTATCATAGTCAGTACTTTATACCTGTATTTTCTGAAAATTATTTAACAACCCAAGGTGCGCTAAGTGAATTCTTTGAAAGTGTGTATCTAAATATAGATTTTCGAACCATCACTTTTTACAATTATTTTATTCCTTTTATTATTGGCGATTTGACTTTTGAAGGACTAAAAAATCATGTTGAGAATAACAAAGATGAATATGCACAATATTTTAACTATGACATTAAAATATTTTTTGAAATACTCAATGATATTAATTTCGGATTAAGAACAGAAATTCATACTCATAAAGAAATTGTTTTGTTTTTAAAATCTATTGTAACTAATAATAAAAACAACTTACAGCACTTATATAATAATACAAAAAAAACTGAATTAGATATAAATTTTATAGAATTACTATTGAAGGAAACTGAGTATGTTATTTATTCAAAATTGAGCGATCCTGCATTAAAAATAGTGACATTATTTACTCATAAATCATTCAAAAAGTGGAACATTATAGATATTTTATCTGATGGAAGGTGCATTAACAGGCAATTTACAACAGAAATACAAGATGATGCTATCAAAGTGAATGAAAATATTTTTAAAGATATTTCTAACTTCCTAAATGAAGATGCTACCTAAAATAACAATTTTAAGGTATTATATATTTTGATTGTGTTCTGCATGAAAGAAATACAAATCATTACAAGAAACCTTATTGCATATATGTAATCTTTGTCTTATTTTTATCAACATAACTACATTCTATATCATACTACCAATCAAAAGACTTAAAAGATGAATCAATTTTCAAAACTAATTTTAGTTTTCATACTACAATTATCAGTTTACGCAGGAATAAGCCAAGAAGCTAACAACGCTTACATTGTACAAAATGGCGATTGGCTGAGTAAAATTTCTCAAAAAGCCTACGGAAATCCGCATCTATATTACAGAATTATTGAAAGTACCAACGAAAAGCAGTTGTCAGATAACAGTTTCCAGAAAATCTCAGATGTACGGAAAATTAATGTTGGACAAAAATTATGGATTCCTGCCTATAAAGCATCCGATAAGAAAAAGGGCGATGTTTTAGTTGCTATTCCTGTGACAGATTGTGAAATACGAATTTGGTATAATTATCAAATTGTTGCGATTTCTGAATTAAATAAAAGCTGGATTCAACAAAAAACCGATCTAAAAACTAGAGCCTTACAAGCGTATGAATTAAGACATAATGCACGAATGAATGCTCGATTTATGATGGCAGATAAAGTAAAAGTAAAAGAATTTCAAGATAGAGATGTTCTAAAATACGGAAATCCGCACGGACCAACTTTTGCGCAACTTCTAAAAAAATGTACTGATAAAGGAACTGCAACCGATGCTTGTTATCAAGACATTATCGTTTCTTCGAGTAGAGTGAGTGTTGTTTATAATGATAAGTGTAAAGAGTAAGTTAATTGTCGATTGATTGTTCTTAATTACGGGAAACCACATTGTGTATGTGTAATGTTTATCTTATTTTTAACAAAACAACCAACCATTTTTGATTGAAGACTCCATTGCTTAATAACAATGTTGCGGATATTTTTTAATCAAAAATTCGCATGCAAACTAACATTTATAGTTATGTTGTTTGTGTTTTTTTAATCTAACTAATTTCAACTAAGTACAACGATATGGAAACTAAGCAAATCGCAATTTTCGCAAAAATCAGTCTAATTTTACTTATACTTCTGTCTGCTCTTTTTGCGTACAATTCAGTAGGAAATGATTGGGATTTTCACGGAATTCCGTGGATATATATAAATATTCTGAACATCATAAGTCTTTTGTGTCTGTTGATTTACTTTTCTGTTTTTTCAGCGAATACTCAGGGTTCATTAAGCGTGAAATCCTATATTACCATAGGTATCATTGGTAGTATATTATATACCTTATGTGCTATTATTTATCTAGCTTCTACTATCGAATTTGGTTTCGATGCAACAACTGATTTAGGATTACCCATAGTAGTCTCAAATTTAGTTTATACATTTTCTGCGATTTTATTGACGATTTCCATAGTAGAAGTAAGTGCTTTTAGTGCTAAAAATTTTCAAAACATTAGTAAATTAAAAAGTAGTTTTACATTAGGAATCATTAGTTCAGTCATAGGAACTGTATATTCATTAATGAGTTTTCTCGAATCTTTTTTAGGTTGGCAAGCTTTCCAACAATTCAATACGGATGATATAAATTATTATGAAATATTAGGCATTCCAACTTTTATTTTACTATTAATTGAAGTCGTAAGCTTTATACTTTTGATGTTATTTTTCATCAAAGCATATGAAAATGTAGCTTTGATAAAAGATTATTTTAATTCAAAAAAAATAGTATCCTATAAAGATTTTTAAAAGCAGGGTTTCTTCAACAAATTTCCCATGGCTAGCGCGAGTTTTTCAACTCGTGCCCACAAACAAACTAAACAATTGTAAATTCCTAGCAGAAAAATATACTTTGAATTTCAGTAACAGCATAAATTGCAAACTTGCGCTAACTTTCGATAATTGAAATTCTCCCTCATTTATCATATATATATTCTATTAATTAGATGGAACTTAATATAAATACATTATAAGAATATGAAACTTGAATACAACCATGACTTAACGGATAATGGAAAGTTCAAAAATATAGAAATTAAGAATCTAATTCGATTATGGGACTTTGGTTGTAATGAATCTAAACTGTTTCAAGAGTTAATAAATTCCTTTGTTTTGGATGCATCTAAATTTGAAGTAGTATTAGAAGCACAAGAATTTATTACTTCCATTAATTGTAAATTAACTTTAATAAAAAGTGATAAAAATAATGGAATTGAAAGAATTAGTGAAGATCAGTTTATTTGTAACTTAAACCTTGATAGTTACAAACATATGATTAATTTAATTGAACCATTTATAAATCACGACTCAAGTGGCTATCAATGGTTAGATGAATTAGCCAATCCAAGTGAGATTGATTTTCTTTTTTCACCAGGCGGAACATGGTAGAAATAAAACTAATAGAGTATAAACCGCAAATAATCAGTAATTTATATACAAAAACATTCATAACAACATCTCGATACAATTTTTCTTCATTTAATTTCAACTTCGGTCAATGTAAAACATTACGAAAAATCACTCGATGCGACGATCTGGTAAGTGGAAACGTTTTTATAAATAATTCAGAATTAAAATCTCAATACATCACATCGAGCGAAGCGAGTTACAATCAATTCCAACAGCGCAAGCAGTCTAAAAATCTAAGAGCGAAGCAACTCTAAGAAGTCTCTAAAGCCAAATCACTACAAAGTATCCAACTGATTACTACTCTTATCATCACTAATTGTCCAAAAGAAACCGACAAAAAAGAATTGATCTGCCGCAGGACGACGCGTCATTCGCTGAAATGTTCCGTTTACATCTGCCTGATTTGCATATTCATACCCAAATACATTTCGAACTCCAAGTGCGTTTGAAACGGAGAAATATAATATTTTTTGTGGCGAAAGTAAATATGCCCAATTCACGCTTAAACTATGATAATCTTTTGTTTTTTCAGATAGAAAACCAGTTGTGTTTAGGTTTGTATACGCTCTTCCTGAAGAATAATTATAACTGAATCCTATCTGACTTTTTAACTTGTCAATCCAATGTTTTGTGACTAATGAAAAGTTATGTTTCGTAGCAAAATTTGGCATTGCTTCCACAGGATAATTCTCAAACTTCCGTGATGTATCTAAATAGGAATATGAAATCCAATACTCTACGTTTTTAATGGTTTTGTTATCTCTCCAAAAGATATCCAAACCTGTAGCGTGTCCAAATCCATCATTGGCAAAATCTGCGTTTGGTTGTACAAAATCGCCTGAAAACGTAATTAAATCGTTGTATTTCTTGTGATATGCTTCTGCACGAAACGTTCTGCCATCATGTACATATTGATAATTTGCAATATAATGTGTTGCGTTTTCTGGTTTGAAATCTGTGTGAAATTTTAAATAATTATTGTTCGGATTCTGGTAAAATTGCCCAAAAGCAAACGAAACTTGATCTTTTTCTGACGTTTTATACGCAACCGACAATCGTGGGGAAATTGTAGTTTCGTTCAACATATCTGTATGATCTAATCGAATTCCAGCTTGTAACGCAAAGTTTTTAGAGAAGAAAATGTCCGTTTCAGCGAAAGCACCAAACAAGTTGCTTTTAAAACCATATTCGAGTTTTGAAACGTTTGGATTTTCGAAATTCTCATCATAATCTGTCGCAAAATATTCTGCGCCAAAACTCAATTTGATTCTGTTATTAAAGTTCTTTTTTAGTTTTGTTTTAAAGTGAAATGAATTTTCCAAACTATTAATTCTGTCGTCAATAATATTAATTTTTGAACGATCTCGTGTGTAACTCAATCCAGAAGCAATAGCCCAACTTTCGCCAAAAGTTCCTTTGTACGAACTGTTCATGTATAAATTATTATTGTTTAGTTTGAAACGAACCAATTCATCAACATTGATACTTTCTTGATCGAGTTCAAAATTTGTAATGTCGAATGCAGTATAAAATTTAAACGTTCCATTTTTAAAATGATGACGAAATACACTTTCGCCTTGCGCACCTTGAAACGGCTTTTTCCAATCGTTCCGATCTGGAAACAACTCCAAATACGGTGCTAAATTTATATAGGATGCACTCACACTTACCGAACCTTTCTCCCACTTTTCGGTATGTCCCAAACTTCCGCCAACGGTCATAACACCAATATCTGTCTTTTCTTGGTCAGGTTCGTTGATGGTATTTAGTTCTAAAACTCCCGATAATGCTTGTCCAAATTCTGCCGAATATCCACCTGTGGAAAACGTGATTCCTTTGAATAAGAATGGAGAGTAACGTCCGCGCGTAGGAATGTTGTTGGTTGAGTTGCTATACGGCGTAAATACACGAATTCCGTCAATGAAAATTTGTGTTTCTTCTGCGCGTCCGCCACGTACAAATAAGCGTCCGTCTTCGGCAACCGTGCTTGTTCCAGGTAAGGTTTGTAATGCGCCAACAATATCGCCCAACGCACTTGCTGTTGTTACGATATCTAATGGTTTTAACGCGGTAACTTTTGCATTATCACCAGCTTCAAACGATCCTGCACTTAAAATTACGGCGTTTAATGCATCTACATTTTCTCGAAGTTTTACGGTTAGGTTTTGCATCTGAGACACTTCTAGCGAAAGCTCTTTTACTTCAAACGATAAAAAAGAAATGACCAATATTTGTTGTCCAGTTTCTTCTGTTGTAAAGGTAAATTTGCCTTTTTCGTCTGTAGATCCGCCGTCAAATGTTCCTTTTAAGTATACATTTGCACCAAAAATAGGTTCATCGTTTTGATCGGTTACGATTCCTGAAATAGTTATTTGCGCAAAAGTGAACGTCTGAACACACAAACAAATAAGTAGTAGTAATTTTTTCATGAGAAGATTTTTTAGTTTTTCACACTGAGCTGCGTCGAAGTGTTGATTGATTGATGAGACAAATCTCTTGTAAACTAGAAGATTTAGAAAATAGAAAGTTCTCAATTGTCAAAATTGTGGGTTGAATTGTATTTCTATTTTAAAGTAGATATGAAGAAGATGAAAAAACCTATTTAGTATTTTAAGAAAAAATTGAATTAAATACTTCATTTTTAGATTTTTATTTTCATTTTCTTTGCTCGCACAAAGAAAACAGAAACAAAAGAAAGTGCGCTTTTTCCAGAGGTGTTTTTAGCTGAAAAAGCTAAAACCGCATTCATTTTTCTGAATTGTAGTTTTTTAAGCTCTATATTCTACAAAGTAGTTCATGAATTAATGTTTCAGAACCTTCGAAAATTCAAAACGAAAAATGTATACTACACTGCGGAAAAAGAAAAAATTACGTGGAAAAAATCACCATTTACGATATTGAACCAATATCAATATAGAGATAGTATTTTGTACCGTTGCATAAAAAACAGAAATAGTGTAGCTTTGAATTCTTTAGAAATTAAATTGTAAAATTACAAGCAAACGTACTTATGTTATACGCTGTTATCGCCGTTATTGTTGTCGTTGTTTACTTTATTGTACGTTCTAATAATGGAACAACGCCGTATTTACCAAGTTCAAAAAACACCTATCAAACCATTGATGATGAGTTTAATGCGAAGAAAAAAGTAAAACAGGAAAATATTGATCGTATTTTGGAAAAGATAAACGATAAAGGTGTGAATAGTTTGACTAAACAAGAAAAAGTAATGTTAGACGAATATTCAAATTCCAACTAATGGCATCTATATTTGGACACGCATTAGCGGCTTATACGATTGGAAAAGTATCCAATATACAACTGAATCCTGTAAAGTTTTCGCTGTTATTAATTTTCTGTGCTGTCATTCCTGATGCAGATGTTATCATGTTCAATTTTGGATATCCGTACTTGCATCCACTTGGACATCGTGGTTTTTCGCATAGTATTTTGTTTGCTTTTCTATTGGCATTTTGTATCCGCGCCATTTTTTACACGAAAGTGACCTATTTCTCCAACACAGGCATTATTTTGTTTTTCACATTTTTACTTGCTACTTTATCACATAGTTTTTTGGATGCTATGACAAACGGCGGAAAAGGTGTTGGGTTTTTTATTCCGTTTGAAAATTCACGTTACTTTTTTTCGTGGCGACCGATTTTAGTTTCTCCATTAGGCGCAGGAAGGTTTTTTAGTGAAAAAGGATTTCGTGTGCTACAAAATGAAGCAATTTATATTGGAATTCCAGCGATAAGTTTATTGATTTTGAATTATTTTATGAGAAGAAAATCTAATAGAAAAAATTAGAGAGCAAAAAATGAACTGTTCATCGCGAATATGAGCCTATATAAATATTGAAATTTATACTATGAAATTTGATAAAGAATTTAAAGAAGCCATAAGCCACTTACCTTCCAAAGAAAAAGATAGGTTGCTACTGCGATTATTAAAAAAAGATATAAGTTTAGCCAATCGTTTGTATTTTGAATTAATAGATCCTAGAAATACTGATGAGAAACGATTGGATCTAATTGAACAAATAGAAAGACAAATTGAAGATTTTTCTAAATATAATTCCACACCAGGTCATTTGATGATGGAAATGCGAGATATTAGTGGAAAAATTACAGAACATGTCAAAGTAACGAAAGATAAATTTGCTGAGATTAGCTTAAATTTACTAATGTTAAATGAAGTTCTGGCTATTCACAATGAACGGATTTTAAAAGTTACTCAAGGAAAAGCAAGAAAGTTATGTCTTTATATTATTGCAAGGGCTTTTAAGTTACTCGTATTGATCCGTAAAATGCATGAAGATTTGTTATTAGATTTTACTCCAGATTTAAAAAAATTAGGAGAATTGATCTCAGAAAATGATTATTTAATGAGAACTGCTATTCAAAATGGTCTCGATGTCAATTGGCTCATTTGTGAAGCTATTCCTGAAAATATAGAACAAATTCAAAAAGATTTACGCAGTCAAGGGTATTTGACAAGCAGGACTTATTTGAGGACTTCTAATTATAAAAGCTAAGTAAATATCTTCTCGTTTTAGTTTGAAACTTTCCTAAAAATAGAGTTGTCAAAGTTTGTAATCCTTTTTTTACTATATTGCGTTGCTTTTTTTAAAGAAGCGTACTATTTATGAAGTATTTTAAAGTATTCTTATTTATATTTTTGCTGAATCTTTCTTTAGATATTTTTTTTAATAATGCTAAAGAATTTTATGATTTCAGATTGTACACAAAGCCACTAATTACGATAATTTTAGGCGTTTTTTTCTATGTGAATAGTGGAAAAATGTTGCTGAAAAATAGATTAGCGGTACTTTTTGCGTTGGTTTTTATGTGCTCAGGAGATATTATTTTGTTAGAAGATACACCTTCGTATTCCTTTATTGTAGGTCTTTGTTTATTTTTAATCGCACTACTACTCTACTCGTTTTATTTTTATAAACAGACTTTGTATGATATTGATCGATTGATTCCTTTTTTGGCAGTTTCAATGTTACTTGCGCTTTCGCTGATTTATTTAATGTATGACGGATTGAACAATTTACTGATTCCAGTAATGATATACATGGTGACTTTTTTAAACTTTATGAAGATTGCATTCTTACGCTATAAAAACGTAAATATTGAAAGTTATCGTTTGGTGTTGATTGGAACTATCTTTTTTACAATTTCACAAATGATTGTAGGATTGCATGCATTTCACAAAGCAATACCGTACAAAGATATTTTGATTATGTTATTTTATGGATTCTCACAATTATGTATCATTACAGGTATTTTATTACTGAAATATCCCGAAAAAGAAGAGTTAAAAACTACAGTTTAAGGTTTTCGTATTTTTTTATAAGGCCTGATAATTAAACGTGCTTCTCTGTCAAAACGGATATAATTGTAAACCCAATTGATAAATACAACCATTCGATTTCGGAATCCAATGAGGAAGAATAGATGCACAAACATCCAAACAAACCAAGCAAAAACACCTTGAAATTTGAAATTTGGCATATCAACAACTGCTTTATTTCTTCCAACAGTTGCCATTGAACCTTTATCGCGGTATTTGAAAGGTTTCATTTCTTTCCCATTCAATTTGCGCACTAAGTTTTTCCCTAAATGTTTTCCTTGCTGAATTGCAGGTTGCGCCATCATTGGATGTCCAAAAGGATATTCTTCGCTTTGCATGGAAGCAATATCGCCAAGTGCAAAAATATCATCAAATCCTTTTACTTGGTTAAATTCGTTTACAATGATTCTGTTTCCTCTAGTAATAAATTGTTCACCATCTAAACCCGCAATTGTTGCTCCTTTTACACCTGCCGACCAAACTAAGGTTGCTGCTCTAAAAGTAACTGTTCCGTCAGTGCTTACTAAATCGCTATCATAATTGGTAACACGTAAGTTTTTCCAAACATCAACTCCAAGTCCTTGCAAATAATCTTCAGCTTTTGCAGATGCTTGCTCGCTCATGGCTGGTAATATGCGATCGGAACTTTGAATCAAGTTAATTTTCATCTGACGAATGTCTAAATCAGGATAATCTTTCGGAAGAATTCCTTTTTTTATTTCCGCCAAAGCGCCTGCCAATTCTACGCCAGTTGGTCCAGCGCCAACAATAACGAAATTCATTAATGCGTTGCGCTCTTCAAAGTCAGATTTTAGAATGGCTTGTTCAAAGTTTTCAAGTATTAGACTACGAAGATTCAACGATTGCGGAATCGTTTTCATTGCCATACTATATTTTTCAATGTCTGTATTTCCGAAAAAATTAGTTTCAGAACCTGTTGCAATTATTAATTGATCGTACGTTAAATCGCCAATTTCTGTACACACACATTTTTTTTCAGTGTCAATAGTGTCAACATTTGTCAATCGAAAGTAAAAATTTGGATAATCTTTTACAATTTTACGAATAGGATATGCAATAGAATCAGGTTCCAATCCGCCTGTAGATACCTGATATAGTAAAGGTTGAAACGTATGATAATTGTGTTTGTCAATTAATACGGCTTGCACTTCTTGTTTTCCTAATTGTTTTGCCAATGAAATTCCTGCAAATCCGCCGCCAATAATGACAACTCTTGGAAAACTCGTTCTTGGTATGTTCATAAAAAATTATTCGTGTGTACTATTTTCTCTTTAATAATATTTGAGTAAAAGATACTAATGTGCTACAAAAATACAGCTTTCTAAAAGTTTATTGAAAATTATGTAACATATTTGTTTTAATGAACACTTATAGGGAAATAACCATCAAAAATTGAGCACTAACCTCGAACATAATTTTGTAACCGAACTAGAACGCAACCAGAATATCGTTCATAAAGTCTGTCGAATTTATACTTCTAATAGAGATCAACACAACGATCTTTTTCAGGAGATAACGATACAGTTATGGAAAGCATATCCGAAATTTAGAGGCGATTCAAAGTTTAGTACTTGGATGTACCGAGTAGCGTTAAATACTGCTATTACGTTATATAGAAAATCCAAGCGTTCGGTAAAAACACAAGATTATGAAAGTGTTATTTTTAAAATATCATCCGTAGATTATGATGATACTGAAGAAGAGCAATTGAAGATTATGTATAAAGCGATTAAGCAATTATCAGATATTGAAAAAGCCTTAATTTTTTTATACTTAGAAGATAAAAATTATAGAGAAATAGCCCAAACAATTGGTATTACAGAAGTGAATGCACGCGTGAAAATGAACAGAATTAAGACCAAATTGAAAAAGATTTTAAATCCATAACCCATGGAAGAATTAGATTTATTAAAAAAAGACTGGAAAAAGCAAGAGGAGAATCAGCCTACGCTATCCTACAATGAAATTGACAAAATGATCTGGAAGAAGTCATCTTCTCTCGTAAAATGGATCTTTTATGTCAGTTTAATCGAACTAGGTTTTGGAGTATTAAGTGTTGTGCTTGTATTCTTATTGAAGCCTGAAGCAATGGAAAACTCCAATACGCCAATTTGGCTTAATTGGTTTTATTACTTTTCCACTATTGTTGTGTTTTACTTTATTTATAAGTTCTTTATGAATTATAAAAAGATTTCGACAACAAGTTCTATCAAAGATTTAATGCAAAACATTATAACTACTCGTAAAACGGTGAAACATTACGTAATATATAGCTTAAGTGCTATTGCAGTTACCGTTTGTGTTGCTGTTCCATCTGGTTTTATTGCGGAAGCTGGCGGCATGGAACAGTTTTCTGCGGAAGCAACATTAAGTAGTTATCTTGTATTAGCCGTTGTCACTATTTTTATGGCATGCGTGATTGTATTAGTATTTTACGGAATATATTATTTACTTTACGGACTGTTAACTAAAAAGTTGAAACATAATTATAAGGAGTTAAAACAATTAAAATCATAAAAACCATACCACCAAAATTATATCGTCATGAAAAAAATACTTTTATTATTAATGCTTGTTATGTTTAGTGTTTCTGTAAGTGCACACCAACAAACAAAATCGTTTGACAATCAATTCACAACAAATAATTCTGCTACTTATACTGCAATGTACGGTTTAAGCAATGGAGGATTTATGCAACTTATTTATAGTGTTTTCAATAAGGTTGGACATATTATGTACACAACACTTCATAATGAAGAAGCTCCAAAAGACGAAGAAACTTCTACTGAGAATTAATTTTCTATATATAAAAGAGTATAGATTGCTTTGCTTTTAGAGTCAAGAATAAAGACTAGAAGCAAATCATATAAAATAAAAAAAGGACTCAATTTCACGAGTCCTTTTTTTGTAGCTGTATTTTACGGAATTAGTATTCCCATTTACGCTTTTGGTTCAGCTCTTCCATAGCTTCAAGTTCTTCTTGTGGAATTACTTTTAAGAATGATGGATGTTGCTCAATTGCGTATTCTAATTTTTCTATAATTTCGTTTACAGTATCATTTTCATAATCAAATTGCAACGGTTCTTTGATTTCCATAGATTGCAAAATTCCTTTCTTTTTGATTCGAAGTCCTTTACGATCAAAAGAACGTCTGAAACCATCAATCACAATGGGAACTACAATTGGCTTGTATTTCTTAATAATATGTGCTGTTCCTTTACGAATAGGTTTCCACGGACGTGTAGTTCCTTGCGGAAATGTAATTACCCAACCGTCATCAAGTGCGATTCCAATACTAGAAATATCACTCATTTTCACTTGTCGGTTCACATTTTCACCGTTTGCTCGCCATGTACGTTCAATACTTATAGAACCTGCATAGGCTAATATTTTTGGCAATAACCCAGACTTCATGGTTTCTTTTGCCGCTACATAATACAGGTTTAATTTTGGATTCCATAAATACCCTACATTTTTGATAGAATCGCCGCGTCCACTTAAACTTGCGTTGAATACGTGAAACATTGCTACTACATCAGCAAAGTATGTTTGATGATTAGAAACAAATAATACATTTCTATCTGGTAAATTTTTTAGTATTTCAGAACCTTCAATCTGTAATTCATTAAAGCCACGATAACGCCTGTGCGTAAGCGTTCCAGCGATTCTGATCAACCATTTTTTTAAAAAGAGTATATGTCCGAAAGGATTTCTTTTGAATAATCCCATGTATATTTAATTTTAGAGCGAATTACAAATTTACAAAAACTAATTTGAAATGGCAGTCGAAATGATGTCTTTAACTTCGCTCAACATCATAGCCGTTGCGCCCCAAACTACATGTTCATTGAGGTAAAACGCTGGAACATTTACAGTTGTAGCATAAGAAGTACTCAATTCTCTTTCAATAATAGATCCATCTGCAAGTAAATCTTTGAGTGAAACTTCAATGGTTGCTTCTACTTCCGATGGTTGCGGTATAAATATTGGTGTTTTGTGTAAAATTCCAATAAAAGGCTTTACTGTAAAGTTGCTTGGCGGAATATAGGTTGCCGTTATTTCACGAATGACTTCAATTGTCGTACGGTCAACGCCAACTTCTTCTTCCGTTTCTCGCAATGCGGTTGCGGTAAAGTTTATATCTTCAGGATCCATTTGTCCGCCAGGAAATCCAACTTGATTGGAATGCACACCTTTATACGTTTTTCGCAAAATTAATACGAGCATTGTTTCATGATCAGAATTTGGGTAAAACAACGCCATAACAGCTGATTTTCGAGCATTTTGCATCCGATCTCTCATCTTTTCCAATTCCTTTTGACGCATTGCAGGAGCCATTTTCAACTGTGAAGAGATGCCCGGAAGCGGGATTTTTGCTATTTTTGGAAGGATTTTTTTAAAGTTATCAAAATTCATCTATGAAAAATATTTGCTATGTATTAATTGCTGTGTGTGTTTTAGCAGGTTGTGAAGATACTAAAACTTCTAAACCTATAAACGAATCTCAGAAAACGGAAACACCTGAAATTGTTAAAGAAGCAACCAAAAAGAAAGAAATTAAAAAAGAGAAACATACATTCATTACCACTGAAAATGTATTGGATTATATGATTGCCTATGGAGAAAAAAATAAGGAACGAAAAGTACGGATTGTCACTGATTTCGGGAATATTGATCTTGAACTTTACAATGAAACTCCATATCACAGAGCGAATTTCATCATGCTAGCCAAACGCAATTATTTTGAAGGTACGCAGTTTCATCGTGTGGTGAACGATTTTATTATTCAAGGTGGAAATTCAGACAGTTGGAGTATTTCTAAAAAGCGTCAACAAATTGGTCAGTATTTGCTTCCGCCAGATACTAAAAAAGGCTTTAAACATGATCGCGGCGTGATTTCTATGCCAAGTGGCGATATTGATCGTACGTATAAACTTGCGTCTCCTTTTGAGTTTTTTATTGTTCAGAAAAAAGGTGGCACACATCATTTGAATAAAGAATATACAGCTTTTGGAAAAGTAATTGCTGGTATGGACGTTGTGGACGAAATTGCCAGTCAAAAAACGGATAAAGGTGAATGGCCTAAAAAAAATATTATGATTCGGAAAGTAGAAGTGTTGGATTAGAATGCTTTTGTCATTGTTTTTCATACACAGTTGGCAATTGTATTCGGAATTTTACAACTAACAATCGAATGGAGATTACAATAGCAGCCGTAAAAATATAGATTAAATCTTCTTTCAATCTAAAATGTTGTAGTATAAAAAAGGTAATTCCCCCTAAAATACAAGCCGTTGCATATACTTCTTTTCTAAAAATTACGGGAATTTCATTACAAAGAATATCGCGAATAACACCACCAAAACAAGCACTCATAGTTCCCAAAGCAATACAAATAATTGGATGCAAACCTGCCGAAATTCCTATTTCAACACCAATGATAGTAAAAACTCCTAAACCAATTGTGTCAAACAAAAATAGTGACGTACGAAGTCGATTCAATTTGTTCTTAAATATGATGGAAATAATCACTGCCAAACCAATAGTATATACATAATTTAGATCGTTCATCCAGCCAACTGGCGTTTTTCCAATTAAAACATCACGCAATGTTCCGCCACCAACAGCCGTAACAAAGGCAATGATAAAAATTCCGAAAAGATCCATGCGTTTTTGCATGGCAACCAAAACTCCCGAAATGGCAAAAGCAAACGTTCCTATAATATCAAGTGTGTAAAATAGCATTACATGTTTTGTGTATAAAAATTATAATCTTTAATAACAATATCGATAAAAGGAATTGTGTCCTGTCGCGATTTCATTTCAATTACTTCTTCAACTTTTACTCTTAATTTATTGAGTGTATCGTAGTCTTTTCCTTTTCTGGCAATGATAAATGTTTCTTTTATAATTCGCATATCATTGTCCGAAAGTTTAATAACTGCAGGATATTGCGGTTTGTAATTATCGCCTATTTCCTCTAAAATAGTATGTGAAATAAGCACTTTACTTTTTAATGAAATAACGGCAGTTCCCGCGGTCATATCACCTAAGCGTTGTCCTTTTTCGCTGATAATCACAGTAATTAGGGCAATAAAACCACTTAACATATTAAGATCAATAATTCTGAAAAACCATCTTATTAAATAATCTACAAACGAAGCTTGGTAACCGTCAATCTTTACAACTCTAATTTTCAACGCTTTTTTTCCTAAGGTTTGTCCTTCAAATAATGATTCTAAAACTAAGGTGTAAAAAATAGCTGGAAAAAGCAGTATTACATACATAGACATCACGGACCAATCGTCCCAATCACTCATGAAACCGTTATCATAGTATAAACTAGAAACAGTCCACCAAACAATCGTTCCATAAGCTATTTTGATTCCTAAATCAATAATATGAGCGACGACTCGTTCTCCAACAGATGATAATGTAAAATTGATATTTACATTTTGAGTAGTATTAATTTGTATCTCTGACATTTTATGTTTTATTTTAGCGTATCTATGAGAGAAGTTGCATTTATCAAGCAAAATAAAGAAAAATGGTTGAATTTTGAGAAAACCATTTACAATAATCAGTTTAAAAATCCCGATACACTTTCGTCATTGTATATTCAATTGATGAATGACTTGGCGTATGCGCAAACGTATTACCCTAAGAGTAAAACTATTAGCTACTTAAATCAGCTTGCATCTGCCGCTTTTCAACGAATTTATAGAACTAAAAGAGAGAAAACAAATCGTTTTATTTCTTTTTGGAAAACAGAAGTTCCGCTAATTATGTATCAATTTCGGCGTTATGTGCTGTACGCTTTTTTAATTTTTGGCACTTTTGTAACCATCGGAGCCGTTTCTGCAGCGTATGATGATTCGTTTGTTCGACTAATTCTTGGCGATAATTACGTAAATACAACACTCGAAAACATAGAAAAAGGCGATCCTGTTGCCATTTATAAAAGTAGTGGAAACTTCGGAATGTTTATCGGAATTACTCTCAACAATCTATATGTTGGTATAAAATCGTTCCTATTTGGCGTTTTTGGCGGTTTAGGAACTGGCTATGTTTTAATGGTAAACGGAATCATGTTAGGTTCATTTCAATACTTTTTTCATGAACAAGGTGTTCTGTGGGAAAGTGTTCGCGGCATTTGGATTCACGGTTCTATGGAAATATTTGCTATTGTCATAGAAGGTGCTGCCGGATTATTATTAGGCGCAAGCATTCTATTCCCAAAAACATATTCGCGAATGGCTTCCTTTAAAATGGGACTCAAAAACGGAATCAAAATATTAATAAGTACGTTCCCTTTTACCTTAGCCGCTGGCTTTTTAGAAGGTTTTGTTACACGTTATTCAAATATTATGTCCAATTGGCTTTCGGTTGGTATCATTCTCATTACACTCAGTATAATATCATATTACTATTTGATTTATCCTCATATAGTACACAAAAAATTAAAAGCGCATGTTTCAACTCTATAAATCGAGAGATTTAGAATCAAAAAAAGAAAGAGAAAATATCAACACTCAATTTACTATTAACGAAATAGGTTCAGCAAAAGGTTAATGTCAAGAAAAATCAATCACATATTTTATAACTTTCTACGCATAGGAATATTTTTTATAATTTCCCTTTCGGGAAGCGTCTCGCATGCAACAAATGCGGTGCAACAACAAGTTCCTGTCATACAAGATACTTCAGATGTTACGCCAAAAACGTATGATGAAGATTTTAAAGATCGATATGAAAGTAGCGAATATATTTATGAAGAAGAAAAAACAAAAGGTTGGTTTTCTCGTTTTATAGATTGGTTAGAAGCTACCATTGAAAGTCTATTTGACTTTGAATCGCGTCAAGATGCAGCCGATTTCTTAATCAGTGCCAAAAATATCTTCTATGTTGTTATCATAATTATTGTAGTATTCTTAATAGTTCGTGCGATTATGAATGGCGAAGGACGCTGGGTTTTTGGAAAAGCATCCGACCGAAAAAGAATCACGCATGAAGATGTAGAAACCAATATTCACATTATTGACTTTACAACATTGATTTCAGAAGCCTTAACAAACAATGAATATCGCTTGGCAATTCGGTATCAATACTTACACATGTTAAAAAAGATGAGCGCTTCCGAGATCATTAAGTACGATCCAGAAAAAACAAATCTCGATTATTCACATGAAATAAAAAACGAAAAAGTCCGTGAACAATTTTTATATACTTCTTATTTGTATAATTACGTTTGGTATGGCGAATTTACTATTGACAAAGAGCAATACGAACAAGCGGAGGAATCTTTTAATCTCATCCTAAAA